>JBGASS010000038.1:0-11742 GCA_044229555.1 Holophagaceae bacterium | reverse complement strand
GCCAGGTCGGAATCGCCACCCTTCGGCGGCGGAATCGGCGCCGTTCATCGCCCGGAAGCGCCCCGGGCCGGCAGGGGCGCGGCCGGGAGCCGAAGCTGGTCCCACTTCCAACCCTGCCGCAGGCGCGGCTCCAACCCAAAAGGAACTCCCCATGAAGCAGCTCACCCTCAACCGCGAAACCCTCGCCGCCCTGGACACCCAGGAGCTGGATCTGGTCGCCGGCGGCTATCCGACCGCCTACTACAACTGCACCACCGATCCGCGGTACACCAAGATCCCTTCCTGCAAATACTCCGCGGGAGCCTGTTGATTCGCCGCAGGGTCCATCCCGGCGGCTCCGGAAGGAACGGGGCCGCCGGAATTTCCGCGCGGGGGAGCGCTGCTTCTCCGCGCGTTTTCTTTGCGTCCGCGAAGGCCGGCGCTCCGGGAGAAATCGGGCCGGAGAACGGCGCGCCGCGCCACGCCCCGAACGCGACCGCTCGTGGGGGGGAACGCCCCCGTTCATGGCCGGCAAGCTCCCGGTCCTTGAGCCCCGCGGCTTCGCGGACCCAGCATGGATCCACTTCCCAACCTGCCGCGGCGCGGCTCCATTCCAAGGAACCCCCATGAAAAAGCTCTCCCTCGCCAAAGAGACCCTGAAGCGTCTCGAGGACCAGGACGTCCTCGGTGCCGCGGGCGCCTCCACCGGCTGCCCCACCCTCACCCTCTGCCAGCCCACCGTCTACAATTCCTGCCGGGTCTGCCCTGTCCGGACCGTCATCCGCTGCACCACCAGCATCGCCTGAGTCCAGGAGCCCCCATGAACCGCAAGCTCTCCCTCGCCAAGGAAACGCTGCGCGTCCTCGACGCCACCGAGCCCTCCGGAGTCCAGGGCGCCGGCTACCCCACGCGCTACGGCTCCTGCGTCACCGCCGAAGCCCGCACCCAGTGCGCCTGCCAGATCCTCACCTACCAGGTGGGCTGCAGCCTGGCAGAAAAGTAGTCCGCTGATTCCCTGTGTCGAAGGTTCCTATAGTGGTGCATGGATCCCCTTGACGAGATCGCCGCCGAAATACCGCCATCTATCTGGCGCGACCTCGCCCCGGACGAGCCCTTCCTGCGTGCGGCCTTCCGGCTCTACGAGGCCGCCATGCACGCGCCCGGCGGGCTGCCCCGGCGGGACCGGGAGCTGCTGAGCTTCGTCACCAGCCTCGCGAACCGCTGCGCCTACTGCGCCGGCCACCATCGCCCGCACCTGGTGCGGGAGGGGCTGCCGAAAGCCTGGATCGTCGCCCTCGAGGGCGGGGGACGGCTCCCGGAGCCGCGGGCCGAAGGGTTGCGGGAGTTGGCCGCCGCCCTGGCCTGGGGCGCCGCAGCGCCCCTCGCCGAGAGCATCGCCGAACCCCTGGCCAGGCTCGAAGCCCTGGGCCTCGAGGCGCTGGAGATCCAGCAGGCGATCCAGGTCTGCGCCGCCTACGGCATGTTCAACCGCCTGGCCCTCGCCCTGGGCACGCCCCGCGAAGCGGAGCCCGGCGGATGACCGCCGTCCTCGCCGCCGCGGCGCTGCTCCTCCTCCTGGCCGGGGCCCTGCGCGCCGCCCGCTCCGGTGAGCACCGCCGCCACGGCGCCGCCATGGGCGCGGCGCTGGCGGTGGTCCTGGGCTTCCTGCCCTTCCACCTCGGGCCCGGCGCCTTCCACGCCCTCTCCGTCGTGTCGGATCCCAGGTCCCTGCACCGCCTCGTGGCCCTCGCCGGCCTCCTGCTGGCCCTCCTCGCCCTGCCCCTGGGGCTCGCCGCCCTGGCCTACCGGGAGGGCCGCCTCGCCGATCCCCGCTGGACCCGGCGCCACAAGGCCTTGGCCCGCCCCGCGGCCCTGCTCCTGGGATTGGCGGCGCTGCTGGGGCTGCTGCAGGCGGCCTTGCGGATCGCCGGCTCCTGATCCCGGCCTTCGAGCTGGCGGAGACCGGCCGGATCCCGCGCTGGGAGGGCTTCCCGACTCCACCGCGGTCCATGGGCCTGCCGCCACCGCTCATGGTGCGGATCGCCACCGCTGATGCGCCGGAGGCCGCGGGCGCTCCGCCGCCGGGGCCGCCGCGCCTAGGCTTGGAGGCACACCACCTTCCTCCCAGGAGACTCCCATGAAGAAGCTCACCCTCAATCGCGAAACCCTCGCCACCCTCGTCAACGACGAGGCCGGCCAGGTCGGCGGCGCCGGCTACATCTCCATGCCCACCAACTGCAACCTGTGCCTCAGCCTCCCGGCCTGCGTGACGGGCTTCTGCCCCAACTCCGGCCACGCGCCCTGCTCCCAGCGCACGGGCTGCTGCGGCTTCTGAGCCTCGGCGGCTCCGGTCTACCCCGCGCGGAGAGGCTCCCTCTCCGCGCGGTTTTCGTCAGGGCCTGAAGACCCGCAGGGAGGCCGCCGGCTGGCGCAGCCGCGTGCGCTTGCCCTCGGGATCGCCCTTCTGCCAGTCCAGGTACTGGTCCTCGCGATGTTTCGATCCCAAATGCCCGCTCTGCCCCAAGGGCAGCACCAGTCGCGTCGCGTCGAGATCAGCCAGATCCACCACCATGCGCATGGACTGGCCGAAATCGCGGCTGACCACGCGGATGGATTTCGTCGAGCCCGAGAGCCGCGCCGGTTTCGGATTGAAGATCCACCCCAGGATCCCGCCACCGAGGCCAAGGGGATGCTGGATCCGGACCTCGTTCACCTCGCCCCAGGGCTTGTTCCAGTTGGGGGAGGCTTTGGCTTCTTTCAGACACTCCTCCAAGAAGGCCTGCTTATCACCGAGACCCGCGGCCTTCCACTGCTCCGGCGTAGCCCTCGCCGCGGCAAGCATCCAGGCGTCCTCGTTGTACCAGTGGTACGTAGTCGGATCAGTGGGGGTTCCCTTCAGCAACGCGCCAAGAAGACGCATTCGGATCTTTCGCCGCACAACTTCGAGATGAGTAAACAAAGCATTCTCCGAGCCAGCCCAAAAACCATGGGATTCGCCCTTCCCGTCTGTGTACTTAAGTAGTCGCGGGCCCACCTTCGTAGGTTTACGCCAATCCAAATCCAATGGGTCGCCCTCGATCGAGGTGAAGTCGGCTGACTTTGCACAAGCTGAGTGCAGCCTGCCATGGAATTGGGAGAGGGCCTCCAATTGCATTTCAACTGTGGAGGCCTGGGTGAATTTGGATCCATTGGACAGTCCTGTTGTGATCCTCCCAACCCGGCTCGTCCCCGCCCACTCCGTCGCCACCACGTGGGGAAAGCTCGTCCCGATGACGCGGTTGTTCGCAGTGGCGAGATATCCCTGCGGCGGATCAAACACCCGCGGCATCTCGCCCTGTGGCACGAAGCCCTGCCAGTCATTGGACGGATCGCTGCCGTCGAGGATGCGGCTGCCGTCGTTGCCCGGCTTGCGGATGGGGATCAGGCCGGAGGCGCGCCAGCCGATGTGGCCGGCGGTGTCGGCGTAGACGATGTTCTGGGCGGGCCCGGTGAACTGGTCCACGGCGGCGTTGAAGGTGGCCCAGTCCTTGGCTTCCATGAAGCCGGTGGTGGGCATGCGCAGGAGGGCGGGATCGAGGGCGGTCCACTTCAGGGAGAGGCCCGGCAGGATCTGGGGGCCGTGGGCGCCGACGGGCACAACGAAGTCCACCGTCGCGCCGCCCTTCACGGCGATGCGCTCGGTCCGCGTGGAGGAGGCCCGCTCCCGGTAGAGGTCCTGCACGTCCGTGCCCAGGTTCGTGAAGCCCCAGGCGAGGGCGTCGTTGTGGCCGATGACCAGGCCCGGCAGGCCCGGCAGGGACACGCCCTGGGCGAAGCGGGATCCGATCTCGAAGCGCACGGCGAACCAGATGCCCGGCGCGCCGAGGTTCAGGTGGGGATCGTTGGCGAGGATGGGTTTGCCAGACGCCGTGCGCGCGCCCGCGATAACCCAGTTGTTGCTGCCGGCCCGCAGCTCCGGGTCCGGCGTCGGGATGGCCTGCATGGCCTCCAGGTTCCGCAGCGCCGCGGCCTTTTCCGAGGCGCCGGACGGCTTCGCGTCCCCCCGCCGGAAGAAGGCCGCCGTATCCGGAACCGTCCCGGGCAGATCCGGAATGAGCGGCAGGTCCCCCTCGGCGATGACGGGCATCAGGAACTTCCGCGTGGCCTCCGGAAGGTCCTTCAACGCCTCCGCCTGCACTTCAGCCTTCCAGGAGGTGGACAAGTCCTCGTGCATGAGGAGCAGCACCTCCAGACTGTGGGCCGGCGTCCAGGGCTCGGGCTTCAGGCCCAGCATCTGGAATTCGGCGACCTGCCGGAAGCCGTAGGTGCGATGGACCTTGTCCAGGGGCAGCGCCCCAGCGCCCACCAGCTCGCAGAGCCGGCCCTCGGCGCTGCGGCGCATGAGCTCCATCTGGAACATCCGTTCCCGGGCCGTTTCGAAGCCCTGGACCCGGAAGGCATCCATGAGGCCGGCGGCCTTGATCGTGGGCACACCCCGAGGGTCCAGCGCCACCGAGACCTCGCCGTTCAGCCTGGGGACCGGCGCGGCGGCGGCGTCGGGCAGCTGGCGCCGCACCAGGAGCCAGGCGGCGAAGGCCGCAAGGGCCGCCAGGGCCAGGAGGGAAGCCAGGATCCGTTTGAGCCAGCGCATGTCGTCCTTCAGGGGATGCCTGAATGTAGCAGCGGGGCCCTACTTCTCCAGGCCCTGGAGCACCGGATCCAGGTGCCGCCACACGGTCTCCGCCACCCGCCGGTGGCCTTCGGGATTGGGATGGGTGCCGTCGGCCTGGTTCAGTTTCGGATCCAGGGCCACGCCCTCCAGCAGGAAGGGCAGCAGCGGCACGCGGAACTCCTTCGCGAGCCGGGGATAGAGACCCGCGAAGCGGGAGCGGTGGGCCGGCCCGTAGTTCTCCGGCATCTGCATGCCCACCAGGAGCACGGCGCTGCCCTCCTTCGCGGCCCGCTGCAGGATGAGGCGGAGGTTCTTCTCGGTCTCCGCCGGCGGGATGCCGCGGAGCCCGTCGTTGGCGCCCAGCTCCAGGACGAGGACGTCGGCCTTCGTGCGGTAGAGCCAGTCCAGCCGTGCGACGCCACCGGCGGTGGTGTCGCCGCTGACCCCGGCGTTCACCACCTTCCAGGGCCGCTCCTCCCGCTTCAGGCGGGCTTCCAGGATGGACGGGAAGGCCGCCTCCGGGTCCACGCCCAGGCCCGCCGTCAGGCTGTCGCCGAAGAAGACGAGGGTGCGGGCGGTCCGGGCCTGGGCGGTTGCGATGGCCTCCCGCCGCGCGGCCTCCGGAGGAGGATTCGCGATCCGGCGCTCGCAGGCGGCGAGGAGGAGCACGAGGAGGAGGAGGGGGCGCTTCATCCCTTCCAGAATCCCACGGAGGGCGTTGACGGCGGGCGCAAGCTGGGGCAAGTTGCTAGGTCCTGCCCCCCTGCCCATGGCCCACGTCACCTTCACCGCCAACCTGCAGCGCCACCTGGCCTGCCCTCCCATGGAGGTGCCGGGGGCCACGGTGCGGGAGGCCCTGGAGGCGGTCTTCGCGGGGAACCCGCGGCTGCGGGGCTACGTGCTGGACGAGCACGGCGCCCTGCGCCACCACATGGCCATCTTCCTCGACGGCACGCCCATCCGGGACCGGAAGGCCCAGGGCGATCCCGTCGGCGAGGCCGGCCGGATCTACGTCATGCAGGCCCTTTCCGGAGGTTGAGATGTCCAGCGCGCCCTCGAACCGCATCCTCGCCGCCACCCGCAAGGGCCTGTTCCAGTTCGACCGCGGGCCCGGCCGCTGGGCCATCACGAAGGTGCACTTCCTCGCGGAGAACTTCGCCCTCGCCATGGTGGACCCCCGGGACGGCGCCTGGTACGCCACCATCGACCACGGCCACTTCGGGACGAAGCTCCACCGCAGCGACGACGGAGGGGAGACCTGGACCGAGGTCGGCGTTCCCGAATACCCGCCCCACCCCGAGGGGACCCACGACATGGACGCCTTCGGCCGGCCCATCCCGTGGAAGCTGAACAAGATCTGGGCCCTGACGCCGGGCCTGCCCTCCCAGCCCGGGCGCATCTGGGCGGGCACCCTGCCCGGCGGCCTCTTCAAGTCCGACGATCGCGGCGCGACCTGGAGCCTCGTGGAGTCCCTGTGGTTCATGGACGACCGGAAGAAGTGGACCGGCGGCGGCGCGGACCTGCCGGGCATCCATTCGGTGCTGGTGGATCCGCGGAACGGATCGGTGCTGGTGGCGATCTCCAGCGGCGGTGTGTGGGAAAGCGCCGACGACGGCGCCACCTGGGCCAGCCGCTGCAAGGGCCTGCGGGCGGACTACGCGCCGCCGGAGCTGGTGGAGGACCCCTCCTCCCAGGATCCCCACTGCGTCGTCCGCAGCCCCGCGGACCCCGACCGCCTCTACATGCAGCACCACAACGGCATCTTCGTGTCCCGGAACAACGCGGCCAGCTGGACGGAGATCACCGGCGTGCAGCCCTCGGTCTTCGGCTTCCCCGTGGCCGCCCACCCCTTCGAAACAGACACCGCCTGGTTCGTGCCGGCGGTGAAGGACATGGAGCGCATCCCCAAGGACGCCAAAGTGGTGGTGAACCGCACGAAGGACGGCTGCGGCACCTTCGAGACCTTCTCCCAGGGCCTTCCCCAGGAGCACGCCTACGACCTCGTCTACCGCCACGCCCTGGACGTGGACGGCAGCGGCGCGCGGCTCGCGTTCGGGTCCAGCACCGGCAGCCTTTGGGTGAGCGAGGACGGCGGAGAGTCGTGGGCCACCCTCGGCGAGCACCTGCCGCCGGTCTACGCGGTGCGGTTCGTGAAGTAGAGGGCGATCTCCCATCCGAACTGCCTGATCAGGACGAACTGCTTGAGTGGGTCGATCGGTGGAGGTTTTCAATAAAGGCACCTCGTCCAACGATGGCCGCCTTATGGCCATCGCTGGGCGAGGCGCAGGCAAGCGAGAGCGCGCCAGGTCGGTGAACGGAGCCTTCGGTGCGCCTCAACCAGGCGGCGTGGAACGCATCTGGTTTGGAACTTCGGGTCGGCCGCTCAGCGTGAACATCCCGACCCCGACGGAGCGGCCCGGATGCACCTTGCGCGCTCCGCTTGCTTGCACCCTTCCCAGCACGGCCCGAAGGGCGCGGGCCATGCTGGAAAGGGTGCCTGTTCCAAGGTCAAAACCTCACGGGCCCGCCTTCCCCTTGGAGCTCGCAGCCTCCTCCCCTACGCTCAAGCCATGATCGAACTCCGCGGCGTCTCGAAGTCCTTCCCCTCCCCCGAGGGAGGAAGCCTCACCGTCCTCGACAACGTGAGCCTCTCCATTCCGGCGGGCGCGTCGGCGGCCATCCTGGGCCCCAGCGGCAGCGGCAAGAGCACGCTGCTGGGGCTCATGGCGGGGCTGGACCAGGTCAGCTCGGGCAGCATCGAGGCCGCGGGCCAGGATCTCGGCCGCCTGAGCGAAGTCCAGCTGGCGGCCTTCCGGGCCAGGAACGTGGGCTTCGTCTTCCAGTCCTTCCACCTGCTCCAGCACTTCGACGCCCTCCAGAACGTCCTCATCGCGGCGGAGCTGGCGGGCCTGGCGGAGGCGGAGGCCAAGGCCGCGGAAGCCCTCCGGCGCGTCGGCCTGGGGGAGCGCCTGCACCACGTCCCATCCAAGCTCAGCGGCGGCGAGTGCCAGCGGGTGGCCCTCGCCCGGGCGGTGGTGGCGCGGCCCCCCATCCTCCTCTGCGACGAGCCCACCGGCAGCCTGGACGCGAGGAACGCCGACGTGGTCTTCGCCCTCCTGAAGGAGCTGCACCAGGACCTCCACGCGACCCTGGTGCTCGTGACCCACGACGCCCGCCTCGCCGCCGGGATGGACCAGCACATCGCCCTGGAGCGCGGACGCATCCTCGACGGCGCCCATGGCTGACTTCCGCTTCGAGGTCCGCACGGCCCTGCGGGAAGGACGCGGCTCCTGGGCGCGGCTGCTCCTGGTGGCCCTCTGCCTGGCGGCGGGCTTCGCCGCCTTCTTCGCCACGTCGCTCTTCAGCGCGCGGGTCCTCGCCGGCGTGCGCTCGGAAAGCCGGGCGATCCTCGGAGGCGACGCGGCCCTCATCACCACGGGCCTTTTTCCTGACGCCGTGCGGGAAAAGGCCGCGCGCCTCCCGGGCGTCGAGACCACCGCCCTGCTTTACGACTTCGCCACGGTGACCGAGGGCAACGGCCAGGCCCGCCTCGTGGAGGTGCGGGCCGTGGAGGCCGCCTATCCCCTCGCGGGCCGACTGGTGCTGGAACCTCCGGGGCCCCGGGCCGGAGGTGTCTACGTCGAGCGGGTCCTGGCGGAGGCCTGGGGCCTTTCCGTGGACGGAGGGTCCACGCTCCGGATGGGCCAGGCGGCGCTGCCGGTGAAGGGCCTCCTGGCCCTGGACGAAAGCCGGCAGGCCAGCGCCTTCGCCCTGGGCCCGCGGGTCCTCATGGCCCGCGCCGACGCCGAGGCCTGCGGACTGCTGAGCGCGCGGTCCCGGCTGACGGGCCGCCTCATCCTCCGCTACGCCCCCGGCACCGATCCTTCGGCCCTCGAGAAGCAGCTGCGGGCCCTGGCCCGGGAAGCCGCGCCGAGGCTGCGGGTCCAGAACCACGAGGAGGCCGCGGCCTCCCTGGCACGGCCCCTGCGCAACCTCAACCGCTTCGTGCAGCAGCTCGGCGTCATGACCCTGCTCCTGAGCACCCTGGGCGCCTGGGCCATCCTGGCGGCCTTCGTGGGCAGCCGCGCCCGGGACGCCGCCATCCTGCGCTGCCTCGGCGCCCCGCCCGGCGGGCCCTTCCGCATCTATGGCCTGCTTCTGCTGCTCCTCCTGGCCCTCGCCCTGCTGCTCGGCTTCGCCGCGGGCCTCGCCTCCGCGGCCCTGGTGCCCCGGCTCCTGGGGGACCTGATTCCCGCCGCCCTGCAGGGCGGCGCCTTCGCCGCGCCGCCCCTGCTGGAGACGGCCCTGGCGGTGCTGCTGGTGCTGCTGCTTTGCCTGCCTTCCCTGCTGGCCCTGCGGGAGGCCGCGCCCCTGGGCCTGCTGCGGGAGGGCCTCGACGCCCGCGGGCCGGGCCTGCGCTCGGCCCTGTGCCTGGGGGCCGCGGCCCTGACCGCCGCCCTGCTGCTGGTGCGCAGCGCGCCGACGATGCGAACGGGCCTGGGGATGGTGGCGGGGCTGGCGGCCCTCTTCCTGCTCCTCTACGGCGCGGCGCGGCTGCTGCTCTGGGCCTTCCGGCGCGTGAGCACGAAGTCGCCCCTGGCCCTGCGCCTGGGCCTGGGCCAGCTGGGCGCGCGGCCCAACCTCACGGGCCTGCTCATGGCGGTGATGGGCCTGGCGGTCTTCCTCACCCTCTCGGCGCAGCTGGTGAAGGACGACGTGGTGGGCCCCATCGCCGCCCAGGCGGCCTCCGCCGAAAAGCCCAACCTCTTCCTCCTGGACGTGCAACCGGCTCAGCGGTCCGAGGTCGTGGCCCTGCTGGAGAAAGAGAGCGGGCGCGCCGTGCTGGAGGCGCCCATCGTGCGGGCGCGGCTGCTCTCCGTGGCGGGCCGGCCGGTGGTGGACCGGCGCAACGCGGAGCGCAACCGGGACCGGCTGGATCGGGGCGAGGACCGCGGCGAGGCCTTCCGCACCCGGGAGCAGAACCTCACCTTCCGCGACCGCCTCGGGCCGTCGGAAGCCCTCGTCGCTGGAACCTTTTGGGAGGCCGGCGGCGGCCCGCGGGAGGACATCAGCCTGGAGGAGGGCTTCGCCGGCGCCATCGGCGCGAAGCTCGGCGACGCCCTGGTCTTCGACATCCAGGGCCAGGAGCTGCGTGGCCGCGTCACCAGCCTGCGCAAGGTGCGCTGGCAGAGCTTCCAGCCCAATTTCTTCCTCGTCCTCCACCCGAGCCTCCTGCAGGGCGCGCCGGCCCTGCACCTCCTCGCCGTGGAGGCCGACGCCGGCGCCCGCGCCCGCATCCAGAACGGCCTGGCGAAGCGCTTCCCCAACGTCACGCCCATCGACGTGAGCGAGATCCTCGGCAAGGTCACCCGCATCCTGGACACCGTGGCCCTGGTCACCCGCGCCCTGGCGGGGCTCATGATCCTCTCGGCCCTGCTGGTGCTGGCGGCGAGCCTGCTGGCGGGCCGCTTGGGCCGCGCAAGGGACCTCGCCCTGCTGCGCACCCTGGGCGCCTCCGATGCGGTGCTGCTGCGCAGCCTGGGCTGGGAGTTCATCCTGCTGGGCGGGACGTCGGCCTTCGTCAGCGCCGTGCTGGCTTGGAACCTGGCGAAGCTCTACGTCGTCCGGGTGCTGGAACTGGATTCAAGCCCGAGCCCCTTCGCGGCCTTGGCGTTGCTGGGGCTGGCCGCCGCGCTCACGGCAGCGGTGGGACTGGTGGGAAGCGTCAAGGCTTTGCGGCAGAAGCCGCTGGAGGTGTTGCGGGGGGAGTGAGGCAGGTGTATCAGTGCCGCCGCCGCCCGCGGTGGACGGTGGTCACCTTCACCTTTCCGCCCCGGGGCCCCTTCACCACGGTCGTGGTCCGGTAGCGGCCCACGGCGGCGGCGTGGCGGGTGCGGACCGTGACGGAGACCGCGCGGCCGGGGGCGTAGAAGCGGTGCACGCCGAGCACGCGGTGGGTGCGCACGACGGCGAAGCCGGGACGAACGCGGAAGGGATGCCACACGGCCCAGGCCAGGGGCCGCCAGGGACGCCACCAGGCGGGATAGACGCGCCAGCGCCAGGGGGAGGCCCAGGCCACGTAGGCCGGCGCGTACATGAAGCGCACGCAGGGCCAGGGCCACACGTTCACCACGACCTTGAAGGTGCGCAGGGGCAGGGCCTCCTTGGCCGCGGCCTCCGCGTCATCCCCGTCCCCGGGCTCGACCAGGGTCTGCTCCCCGAAGATGTCCTCGTCGCCCACGATCTGCGCCGTCACCTGCTCGGGCCCGGTCTTCTCCAGCTCGATGACCGCGATGTCCTGGGTCTCCGTCTCCGACACCGCCACCTGCAGAACGAGGGCGTGCAGCCCGCCCTGCACCCGGTCGATCACGCGGATGTAGTCCACCTGCCCGTTCCCGTTGAGGTCCAGGTTGTTGACCTTGTTCCCCTCGGCATTGAGGGCCTTCTCGAAGGCCTCCGGGGAGGCCGACTTCTGGAACAGCTCCAGGGCGCCGGGAAGGCTGAAGTGCTCGCCAGGGACCCCCGTGGGTTCAGGAGCCTGGGCCTGGAGGGCCACGAAGCTGGTGGTGGCGGCGAGGGCGAAGCGAAGAGCAGTCGGCATGGGGGCTCCGGAAGGCAGGTCGGTCTGACAAGAGGGATGGAAGCGCTCATTCCAGACCCGGCGGGGTCCGCTGTCAAGGCGCCTGCACGCTCACCGCCACCTGCCCGGGCTGTGAGACCAGGCCGTAGGCGTTCCTGGCCGTCACCTTGATCGTCACCGCACCGGCCTGGGCGGGGCTGAAGGTCAGAAGGTAGCCTTCGATGACGCACTCCGGCGTCGAGGTCAGCAGGTCCACCCGCGCGCCCTGGGGATCCGTCACCGTGAGGTTGTAGAAGGCCCTCGTGCCCTGGGTCACGGTGGTGGGGCCCGTGATGATCGGCCGGGTGGGCGCCATGGGATCGACGTTGACCGGGCGGCCCCGGCCCACGCTGTCCGGGCAGCCCAGGGCCGCCGAGGCCAGCAGCAGGCCTCCGAGGGCTGGCCAGGCCCTCGGGCCGAGGCGGTCCTTCACCACGCGTCCCCCACGCCCTTCCCCGCCTCGGCGTGCCTCAGGGCCCGCAGTCCGATGTCC
>JBGASS010000037.1:0-11769 GCA_044229555.1 Holophagaceae bacterium | reverse complement strand
GGACTGGTCCTGCTCGAAGGCCTTGAGGGCCGCGGCCACCAGCTCGTCCCGGTTGGCGAAGTGCCAGTAGAAGCTGCCCTTCGTGACACCCAGGGATTTGGCCAGGGGCTCCACGGCCACAGCCTGCACGCCGTCCCGGCGGATGAGGTCCAGGGCGGCGCGGGTCCAGGCCTCCGCCGACAGCGGCCCCGCGGGCTTCGTCGCCTTGCGCCGCCTCGCTTCCATCTCCACCTTCTTCATTCGGTTCCGTGCCTCGCCTCCAGCCTAGCGCCCGCCCGTCGTAGGATGACCCATGCTCCTCATGGTCCTCGCCTTCGCCGCCCTCGCCCTCCTCGCCCTGATCCTGCTGGTGCTGTTCCTCAAGAGCCGCCAGGAGGACGCCACCCGCCTGGGCGGCGTGCACCCGAATCCCTCCTCAAGCCCGCCGGCCTCACCGGAGGTGCTGATCCACGAGGGGCGGATGCTCGAGGCCATCAAGGCCCTGCGGACGCGCCACGGCCTGGGCCTGGCGGAGGCCAAGGCCATGGCGGACCACTTCCGCGACCACGGCGCCTGGCCCGGGACAGCCGCCCCGCCGGGCCCGGCGCAGCCAGGACTCGCGCCCTCCGCGGACCTCCAGGCCCTCATCCGCGAGGGGCACCTCATTCAGGCCATCAAGCTGGCGCGGGAGCAGCATCCCGGGATGGACCTGAAGGAGGCCAAGGAGCTCGTTGAAGTCCTGGCGGCGCGGATGCGGTGAGGAGGCCTGTCCTACACTGGGGGCGGAGCCTCCCATGTCCCTGACCATCGCAGGCAAGACCTTCACCAACCGCCTCATCCTGGGCACGGGCAAGTACAAGGACTTCGCCACCATGAAGGCCTGCTACGGCGCGGCCTCGGTGGACATGGTGACCCTGGCGGTGCGGCGCTTCGACCTCAACGCCACCGGCGAGGACAATATCCTCAACTGGATCCCCAAGGAAATCGCCCTCCTGCCCAACACGGCAGGCTGCTACACCCGGGACGAGGCCCTGCGCGTCTCGCGCCTGGCCCGGGAGGCTCTGGACACGCCCTGGATCAAGCTCGAAGTCATCGGCGACGCCAAGAGCCTCTACCCCGACAACGAGGAGACCCTGGAGGCCGCGAAGATCCTGGTGAAGGAGGGCTTCATCGTCCTCCCCTACGTGAACGCCGATCCCATCCTGGCCAAGAAGCTCGCCGACGCGGGCTGTTCCGCCGTCATGCCCCTGGGCAGCGCCATCGGTTCGGGCCTCGGCGTGCAGAATCCCATGACCCTGATGCTCATCCGTGAAGTCCTCGAGCCCTACAAGCTCCCCATGATCGTGGACGCCGGCGTGGGCACGGCGTCGGACGCGACGCTGGCCATGGAGCTCGGCGCCGACGGTGTGCTGCTGAACACCGCCGTGGCGGAAGCCAGCGATCCGGTGAAGATGGCCGAGGCCATGGACCACGCGGTGCAGGCCGGAAGGCTGGCCTTCGAGGCGGGACGCATGGCGAAGCGGCTGTACGCGAGCGCGTCGAGCCCCCTCGCGGGCATGGTGGGTAAATGAGCCCGCACCCCCACCACGACCTCCTCACCCGCTTCTACTCGGCCTTGCAGCGCCGGGACGCCGAGGCCATGGGGGCCTGCTACCACGACGACGGCGTCTTCGTGGACCCGGCCTTCGGGAAGCTGTCGGCGCCCGAGGCGCGGGCCATGTGGCGCATGCTCATGGGCCGTGCGAAAGACTTCGAGATGACCTTCGAGGTGAAGCACGCGGACGAGGGCTCGGGCTCGGGTTTCTGGGAGGCGCGCTACACGTTCTCCAAGACGGGCCGCAAGGTGGTCAACCGCATCACCAGCCAGTTCGGCTTCCACGAAGGGCTCATCCTCGCCCACCGGGACCAGTTCGACATGTGGGCCTGGACCCGCCAGGCCCTGGGCGCACCGGGCCTGCTGCTGGGCTGGACGCCCTTCCTGCAGAACAAGGTCCGCGCCGAGGCGCGGAAGGGGCTGGAAGCCTTCATGGCGAAGGAAGATCAGGCGCAGTCTGGGTGATATCCTTGAGCATGGATCCCCAATCCCGACGCCGTTCCGGCACCTCCCGGGTCATCTCCCTCCACGGGGACGACGGTGCCTTCGACCGGGATTTCTGGCGAGCCGCAGGGCCCCAGGCCAGGCTGGAGGCCGTATGGGATCTCACCCTGGAATACCTCGCTTGGACGGCCCCCGATGGCGGTGAACCCCGACTTCAGAGATCTGTTTGCCGCCTTGAACGGCGAGGGCGCTGAGTTCCTGATCGTCGGAGCGCATGCCCTGGCCATCCATGGCGCGCCCCGCTTCACGAAGGATCTCGATGTGTGGGTGCGTCCCACCGAAGGGAACGCGCAGAAGGTGTTCAGAGCCCTTCAAGCCTTCGGAGCGCCGCTGGCGAACCTGTCCACCCAGGATCTCCACGCGCCAGACGTGATGTTCCAGATCGGTATCGCCCCAAACCGCATCGACCTCCTGACGGCCATCGACGGCGTGGACTTCGATGCCTGCTGGGGTCAGAGGCTGGAGCACCGCTACGGTGACCAGCCCGTTTGGATCATTGGGAAAGCAGACCTCATCCGGAACAAGGTGGCCACGGGAAGGCCACAGGACCTGGTGGACGTAAGCTCGCTCAGGAACGCCTGATCACAGCTTCGCCGCTTCCACGCCCATGGCCTTCAGCCCCGCCAGCACCGTGTCCGCCTCAGCGCTCTGCAGCACGAGGTGGAAGGGCAGGTCCCCTTCGGCGTCGAGGATCTCGAAGAGGGTGGCCTGATCGTCCGGCGGCGCGTCGGCGAGCAGCTGCTCCGCGTCGAAGATGAAGAGGGCCGCGGCGTCGCCCTCGAGCCATTCGAGATCATTGAGGCACTCGTCGAAGCTGTCCCAGTTCATGCCCATCCCGCTGGGGAACTGCAGCACCGCGGCGAACTCGTCCAGCAGGCCCTGCTTCGTGCGCATGCGCGAGCCCCGCAGCCAGCGGGTCATGAGGCCCCGCGCCCGCAGGTCCTCCAGCGCCAGCACCGCGTCGCAGAGGTCATCGGCGCTGCCCCCCGCCACGTGGAGGCAGGGGCCGGCGTTCTCCAGCAGGAAGTCCCAGCTCATCGCCGCTCCTTGAGTTCGGTGAAGCTCGCGTAGTGGTCGCCGGTGTACCAGGCCCGGCCGTCGCTGCCGGTGACGAGGCGGTGGGGCCCGCGGTTGCGCCCGGGCCGCTTGGGGAAGATGTCCCACTCCTGATAGGCGATGCGGCGTCCGCGCCCGTCCGCCTTCGGGAGGCGCCCCTCGAAGTTGCCGAAGCGGCGGCCGCCCACGTGCCCCGGGGGCGCCGCGCGATGCACCCGGACGTAGGCCAAGACGCGGAAGGCCTCCTGGGGGATGCGGGCCTCCACCGCCGCCACGGGCGCGGCGGCGTGGACAGGTCCCGGCAGGCCCCCGCAGGTGACGATCAGGAGGAGGGCCAGGCACCGGAGCAAGCGCTTCATGCCGCCAGCTTAGCGCCCTTCCTCGAAGCCCCGCCGGTAGGCCTCCAAGCGCTGGGCCATCAGGGTGAGGTCGCCCGCCAGGCTGTTGCGGTGGAACCGGAGGGTGGGGCCGGAACCGCCGCCCGTGTTCATGCGCACGCTCGGCAAGGGGTTGGCGGGATCCGGCTGCACCTCGATTTCGAGGAAGCCGAGGCCCTGCTCGTCCTCCCCGGCGCGGATGCTCCGGATCCGGGACCAGGGGGCCATCCAGAACCCGCGGCCCGCCTTGATGCGGAAGGCCATCCCCTCGGCGCTCACCCGGATCAGGGGCAGGGGCAGCAGGAGCTCCTTCAGGCTCCCGATGGCGAGGAGGATGAGGAGGACCGTCAGGCCACCGAGCGCCAGCGTGCCGCATCCCATCGGTCGGACCTGGACCCTTCCTGCGAGGATGCCCAGGAACACGAGGCTCATGCCCCCGGAGACGAGCAGCCCGATCCACAGCCCGCTGCGGCGCATGCCGATGCTCTCGATCTCGGGCCCCGGGAAGGTCATGGCCCAGTCTATTCCGTTGGCGGCCTCAAGAAGGTTGGCCCCCGGCCTTCGATTTGGCACTCTGGAGGGTCGAGGTGGACATGCCCCCTGCCCTGCCCGCGGTCCTGGTGGCCGCGCCCCTGCTCTTCGCCGCGCCCCCTCTCCCGACCCAAGCCCAGTCCCGCCCGCGCCCCAGCCTGCTGCTGGTGATCTCCGTGGACCAGCTGGGGGCGGACCTGCTGGCGCGCTACGGCCGGGACTTGCCGGGGGGCCTGGGCCAGCTGCAGCGGGAGGGCCTGCACTTCACCGCCGCCTACCACGACCATGCCTACACGGAAACCGGACCGGGCCACAGCGTGCTGCTGTCCGGCCGCCATCCCAGCCACACGGGAATCCCGGAGAACAACTGGAAGGACCCCGTGACGGGGAAGAAGCTGAACTGCGTGGAGGACGCCAAGGCGCCCATCCTCGGCCGCCCGGCCACGGTGCGCGGCGCGAGCCAGGCCCTCTTCCGCGGCACCGCCCTCGGCGACTGGCTGCAGGCGGACGTGAAGGGCGCTCGGGTCTTCACCGTGAGCGGCAAGGACCGGGCCTCCATCCTCCTGGGGGGCGCCCATCCCACCGCCGCCTACTGGTTCGAGCCCGGCGCGGGCTACACCACCAGCACCGCCTACGCGGCGAAGCTGCCCGACTGGCTGGCGGAGCACAACGCCGCCCTCCTGAAGCGGCTGCGGAGCGACACCTGGTGGTGGACGCCCCTGGCGCCACCGACGGCCTCGCCCGGAACGGCAGCTGGCAGACCTTCCTCGGGACCTTCAAGGCCGGCCTGCCGCGGCAGGTCAATCCCGCCGGCATGCCTCTGGACGAAGCCTTCTACAACCGCTTCAAGGGCTCCCCCTTCTTCGACGAAGCCACCGCCGAAGCCGCGGAGGCGCTCCTCGACGCCGAGAAGCTCGGCCAGGGGGAGGCCACGGACCTGCTGGCGGTGGGATTCTCCGCCACGGACTACGTCGGCCACTTCTACGGCAACGCCGGCGACGAGATGGTGGACCAGATCCGCCGTCTCGACGCGCGGCTCGGCCGCTTCCTCGCCTTCGTGAAGGCGCGGGTGCCTTCGGTGGCGGTGGTCCTCACCGCGGACCATGGCAGCGCGGACCTCATCGAGCGCCTCGCCGAGCAGGGCTACCCGGCCCGCCGCCTGGAGCCGAAGGCCTGGCTGGAGCAGCTCAACGCGGCTCTCCGCAAGAAGCTGCCCATCCAGGGGGATCCGGTCTCCTTCACCTCCACCCCCAAGAACCTCTACGTGAAGGAGGTTCCCGGGGCCACCCGGGAGGAGGTCCTGCGGGAATGCCTCGCCCTCCTCCGGCGCCTCCCCGAGATCGCCCTGGCGGTCACCCCGGCGGAGCTGGACGCCACCGGGGAGGATTCAGGGCCGAATCCCGAGGGGCGCAGCCTCAGGGTCCTCCTCAAGCACTCCACTGTCCCCGGGCGGAGCGGGGACATCCTCGTGGCCCTGAAGCCCTACATCTCCTCTGCCGACGACCCTCCCTACATCGTGCAGCACGGCCTTCCCTACGACGCGGACCCGGCGCGTGCCGCTGATCTTCTGGGGCCCCGGCCCCTGGCGAGCGGCCCGAGCCCGTGCGCACCGTGGACCTGGCGCCCACCTGGAACTGGGCCTCGGTCCCGGCGGAGCCCCTGGACGGACGGGCCCTCGACCTGCCGCGGAAATCGAAGTAGCCGTGGCGCGGGTCCTGCTGCCCCTCCTCGCCCTCGCCAGCCTCTGGCCGGGCGTGCCCAGCTGGGCCGCGCTGGTGGGGGGCATCGCCCTGGCCCTCGCCTTCGGCAATCCCTACGCCGCCCGGACCAAGGCTCTCACGCCGAGGCTGCTGAGCCTTTCCGTGGTGGGCCTCGGCGCCGGCATGAACCTCGTGCAGGTGGCCCGGGCCGGCCTCGCGGGCTTCGCCTACACCGCGGCCGGCCTCGCCCTGGCCCTGGGCCTGGGGCTGGCTGATCGGCCGGTCCCTGAAGGTGGCCCGGGACACCTCCGTGCTCCTGAGCGTGGGCACCGCGATCTGCGGCGGCAGCGCCATCGCCGCCGTGGCGCCGGTGATCCGCGCGAAGGACGAGGAGGTCACCCTGGCCCTGGCGACCGTGTTCCTGCTCAATGCCGCGGCCCTGGTGGTCTTCCCGCCATCGGCCACGCACTCGCCGAGCGGCCCTTCGGCCTCTGGGCGGCCCTGGCCATCCACGACACCAGCTCCGTGGTGGGCGCCAGCGGCGCGGCCCTGAAGCCTCCCTGGTGGCCACCACGACGAAGCTGGCCCGGGCGCTTTGGATCGTTCCGGTGGCCTTCGGCACCGGCCTGCTCTACGCGCGCTTCCACCTCTTCGAAGGCGAAGCCGGCCATGCGAAGGCCAAGCGGCCCTGGTTCATCCTGGGCTTCCTCGCCATGGCGGCCCTGGTGACCTTCGTGCCGGCCCTGAAGCCCGCCGGGGCCTGGGTGAACGCCGCGGCCAAGCGCAGCCTGGTGCTCACCCTCTTCCTGCTGGGCTGCGGCCTCAGCCGCGAGGCCCTGAAGCGCGTGGGCCCGCGGCCCTTCCTCCAGGGCCTGCTGCTCTTGATCCAGGGGGGCCGGGAGCCTCGGCGCGATCCGCCTGGGGGATCCGATCCGCCGGGTGGCCGCCCTTTCCCCGGATCGGTCAGCTGAGGGCTACCGCGTGTAGAAGCGGCTCTCGGCGGGCTCCACGTGGTTCTGCTCGCCGCTGGTGGCGTCGTAGGCGTGGAGGAAGCGCAGGGGCGGCGAGTAGAGGTGCAGGCTCACCGCCGGCGCCGCGCTGCGGTTGCTGACCACGTGGATGGTGCTGTGGGTCTCCACGGTGATCTGCCGCCCCCCAGGGGGCAGTCCCCCGCATGTCCATGGGGATGCCCCGGCCGTGCCACCGGTACTGGCTCTCCACCAGTTCTCCCATGAGCACGAGGGTGGAACCCAAGGAGTCGCCGTGGTCGTGGATGGCGGTCTTCTGCCCGGGCAGCCAGCACAGCAGGAGCGCCTCCCAGGCCTCGTTCAGATAGAGGCGGCCGCCGGACGTAGACCTCGGGATCGAAGGCGAGGTAGGGGCCGAAGGTGCTCCAATCGATCTTCGCCGTGGCCAGGGCGGCGCGAGCACAGCCTGCTGCTCCTGGGGCGGGCGGCCCGCGGGGCAGTCGGGCAGGTCCAGGCCCAGGGTCCCTGGGACGAAGATCGGCTGGTTCAGGGTCGATCCTGGTCCTCCGGGGCGGCTGGCGGTCCCCTCCAGATGCCGAGCGTCCGAGACACCCGGGAAGTTCAGGACGCCGGTTCACCAGCAGCCGCGGTGCCAGCGGTGGTGCCGGTGGCGGCGGCGGCACCACTTCACGCCATGCTGGCGTCCGACCACGACCACCGGAGGAGGCGCGAGGACCGGCAGGGGGCGGATGGACCACCACCACGGGGGGCACGGGCAGGCCCGCGCGGAACATAGACGCGCTGGATGGGCGGACAGGGGCAGGGCGCCGGTCGAGCAGGAGGGAGGAGGGTGCGGACTCGCATAGGGATTCCAGGCCGCGGCAGGGCGGGAGCGGCGGTTGCGGTTTCCGGGGGCGGCGCAGGGGCCTCTGGGGCCCTGCGCCGGGGGCGGAGGATCAGTTGCCCTTGGCGTTGTGCTTCTTGCGATAGATCTTGCGGGAGTTGCGGTTCTCCTCGGCGTTCAGCTTCTTGGTCTGCTCCTTCTTGGTGATCTTGCCGTCGGCCTCGGCCTTGGCGATGTCACCCTGGAGCTTGGCTTCGCGGCGCTCGGCGGGCGGCCTCCTTCGGGGTGAGCTTTTGCCGGAGGCGACGCCCTTGTCGATGCGCTTCTGCTGGCGTTCGGCCCGGCGCTCCACCTGGGCCTCACGCTTGGGCGTGGCGGTGTCCTGGGCCATGAGGCCCGCGCCCGACACCAGGATGCCGGCGAGGACGAGGGTGATGCGCTTGGTGAGGGTGTTCATCGTTGTCTCCTGCCGCGATCCGCGGCGCTGTTGGGGTGACCCACGGCACAGGATGGGTCATGCGTCCCGGTGCCAAACCGCAAGTCGCGAGCCGGACGAACGGATGGAAAAGGTTGAAGGGATCTTTCTTGTGATTTGCAACACAGGATGACCCCCGCTGTCGCAGAGATCAACGGCAAACCTCCATCGGATCAGCGCCGGGGCGTTCCCGGCGGTCTCGAGGATCCGCCGGAACGCCGCCCACAATGGCCCAGGCCGGCACGTCCCGGGTGACCACCGCCCCCATGGCCACCACCGCGTGGTCGCCGATGCGCACGCCGTCCGTCACCCCCGCGTTCGCCCCGATCCAGACATCCCGGCCGATCCGGATCCCCTTCGAGGTCACCGGCTGCTCCCGGACCTCCCGCGCCGGATCCAACCCGTGGTCGAAGGCGTAGAGGACGGCCCCGGTGGCGATGCGGGTCCCCTTCCGACAGGATTCCCCGGGCCCCGCCGTCCAAGCTGGCCCGGGCATTGACGCTGACCTCCTCCCCCAGGGTGAGGGGCCCGTGCAGGAAGGCCTCCGCGGCGACGCTGCAGCGGTCCCCGAGCACCACCGGCCGGCCCGGCTCGCCGAAGATCCGCGCCGTGGGGGCGATGGAGCAGCCCTCGCCGATCTCCACGGTCTCCACCGCCCGCAGGTGCTGCTGCAGCTCCCGCTGCCAGGGCTCCGCCCAGGCCCGGTGCTTCGCCTTCAGGGCGAAGTACAGCCAGGGCATCCAGGCGAGGCGCAGCTTGTGCTGGTCGCGGAAGGGGAGGTGGCCGTCCATGGGCCGATGGTAGCGGCTGGAAGGCGGCGCCGGGTTCACCAGGCGAAGGCCGCCACGAACTGGAGGGCGCCGCCCTTGCGGTCCACCTCGTTCACGGAGACGCCCTGCGAGCCCAGGGGCAGGCCCTCCTGGCCCTTGTAGTCGGCGCCCACCGCCCGCAGCTCCAGGCCGAACCACCGGTTGAACTGGTAGCCGATCCCCAGGGCGGCCCCCAGGTTCGTGCTGTTGCGCTCGTAGTCGCTGGTGGTGTGGAGCCCGCTGCCGTGGCGGTCCCGGGTCGTGTACTGCAGTCCCCAGCGGGTGACGTTCAGGCCCGCGCTGAGGTAGAAGCCCTGGTACCGCCGCTGCACGTAGAAGAGGTAGTCCACGCCGAGGCTGGCGCCGGTGAAATCCACCTCCTCCCGGTAGTCGTCCGAGTAGCGCCCGTGCTCGGAGATCCGGTAGACGTTCACGTCGACGCGGGGCCGCAGCACGTGCCCGCCACCGAGGTTCACCGGCAGGATGAAGCTG
Source organism: Holophagaceae bacterium (assembly GCA_044229555.1). Classification (GTDB taxonomy): domain Bacteria; phylum Acidobacteriota; class Holophagae; order Holophagales; family Holophagaceae; genus JADJVL01. The sequence continues at coordinate 2,440 of JBGASS010000037.1, read as the reverse complement.
AGTCCGCCGCCGGTCTTGTCGTTCGTGTCCGCCTTGAGGTCGCCCCCGGGCTGGTTGATCTGGAAGGTGAAGCCGGCCTTGACCCGGTCGCCCGCGGCGAGGGGCAGGGCCAGCAGAAGGGCGAGGGGCAGCGCGCACGGCATGGGACCTCCGGTGAAGAACCGCTTCCAGCCTGGGCCCGGCGGCCTCCGGTGCCAAGGCTGGACCCCTTCCTTTGTGATGGGTGGCACCCCCGGGGCGCGGGCCCGGGCGCCCTTCAGAACTTGACGACCATCCCCAGGAGCAGGGCGGTCCCGGAGCGGCGGGTGGCGGTGGTGGCCGCCATCGCCGCGGGATCCTGGTAATCGAAGCGGTAGGTCCGGAGCTCCAGGGCCCCGTGGGGGCCGAACTGCATCCCCACGCCGAAGGAGAAGGCCATGCCAGTCTCCGACAGGCGCGTGGACGTGGTGGCGCTGTCGCCCTCGCTGTTCTGGGACACCCGGTCGATGGACGCGTTCTGCAGCGCCACGCCCCCCAGCAGGTAGGGCCCGCGCCGCCGGGAATCCCCGGAAAAGTGCACCAGCAGGTCCGCGCCGGCCCGGTAGGTGCGGAGGATCTCCCGTTCGTCCCCGTTCAGGAACCAGGCGAAGGGGTCGTAGCGGGTGATGCGGAAGCCCGTGCCCTCCACCTGGGGTCGCAGGACCAGGCCGCGGCCGAGGTCGATGGGAAACTGCAGCGCCAGGCCGAAGCCGTTGTGGTCATTCACGACCTTCGCCAGGTCCCCGGTGGGGAAGGCCGTGTGGAAGCCCAAGCCCACGGTCCAGCCGGAGGCGCCGGGAGGGCCCGGATCCGGGGACTGGGCGAGCAGGGGAAGGGCAAGGCCGAAGGCCAGGCAGGCGCGTCGCATGGGAGCTCCTCAATCGTTCCGGCCAGCGATGCAGGATCCGGGCCTATCTCAGGGCGGCCTCGATGGCGCCGCGCAGCTCCTTGCTTTCCGGCGCCACGTCGCTGGGGAAGGCGGCGATCACCTTGCCGTCCTTGCCCACCAGGTACTTGTGGAAGTTCCAGGCGGGCACCCCCAGGCGCTTGGCGAGGAAGGCGTAGACCGGCGCCTGGGCCTCGCCCTTCACGTCCAGCTTCTCGAACATGGGGAAGCTGACGTGGAACTTCGTGGAGCAGAAGGCCGCGATCTGCTCGCCGCTGCCGGGCTCCTGGGCGCCGAACTGGTTGCAGGGGAAGCCGAGCACCACGAGTCCCTTGTCCTTGTACTCGGCGTAGAGCTTCTGAAGGCCCTCGTACTGGGGCGTGAAGCCGCATTCGGAAGCCACGTTCACGGCGAGGACCACCTTGCCCTTGTAGGTTCCGAGGCTTTCGGGCTTGCCGTCGAGGCGGTTGGCGGAGAGATCGTGGAAGGACATGGCGGGCTTCCTGTCCGCGGCGGTGGCCGCGATGCAAAGGGTGGAGGCGAGGAGCAAGGCGGAACGTTTCATGGGGACTCCGGGATCAGTTCCAGTGGACTTCATACACCATCCGGCAGGGATGGGCCTTTCCGTCGAGCGCCGCGGGCGTGAAGGTCCAGGACCGGGCCCAGGCCTCGAGGGCGGTGACATGCTCGAAGGGCGCGTGGTCCATGGCCACCGCCATGACCCGGCCCCGCTCGTCCAGGGTGAGCTCGAAGCGGATCAGCCCGGAGAAGGCCGCCAACGCGGGCTTGGGCGGAATCTCCAGGGGCTCGGCGGGCTGCGCCTGGACCTGGCCGGGCGCCTTCCCCGCGGCCTCCAGCCGCCGGGCCACGGCCTCGTCGAACTGGGGTTCGACGGCGGCGCCCGGGCCCGCGCCGAAGAGTCGGGACAGAAAGATCCTCATCCTCCCAGCATGCCCCCCGCTCGGCCCTCCGTCCATGCGGCTCGTCCCCCGGGCCCGGACGGCCCAGCGACCGGGCCCGGGGGGCGGCCGGGGCCGGTGAGAATGGGAGCATGCCCGAGCCCCGCCCATGAAGGCCGCCGCCATCGCCTCCCTCCCCCGGCGGCAGCTGGAGAGTCCCACCACCCGCTGGATCCTGCTGGCCTTCGGCGGGGTCTTCTCGGTTCTCAAGCTGGCAGGTTACGTGATCCTGAAGTGGAACCACCCGGCGACCTGGGCCAGCGGCCTTCTCACTCCCTTCTTCCTCGCGGGCTGCTACGGCATCGCCTCCCAGTGGCCCTGGTTCTGGACCGGCGACGGCCGGCTGCGGGCCCCCTGGGGACGCGGCATCCTGCAGGCCCTGTTGTTCACCGCCTTCCTGATCCTGCTCCTGGTCTCCTTCGACTACGGCCTGCTGCGCCTCGCGGGGATCCGGGCCATTCCCATGGAGGGCACCAGCATGAGCCTGAGCTACGTGAAGGCCCTGAGGATGAACCTCCTCTTCGGCGTGCCCATGATGACCATCGTCGGCGCCCTGGTGATGCTCGGCCAGATCACC
>JBGASS010000036.1:1106-11779 GCA_044229555.1 Holophagaceae bacterium | reverse complement strand
CCAGGAAGGGGCCGCCGGCGGCAGCATCACCGCCGCCGGAGTCTACACCGCCCCCGGCGCCGCCTGCACCTACCACGTGGTGGCCACCAGCCAGGCGGATCCCGCCCGGTCCGCCGCCGCCACCGTGACGGTCCTGCCCAAGAGCCACCTGCCCGTCCGGCCCTGAACCCCAAAGCGGAAAACGAATACAACAAGGGAGGCCGATCCTGCCACCATGGGCGGGCATGGGCCTCATGGATCGCATGGCTTCGTGGATGGTGGGCTACCTGACCGCCTCGTCCGGGGCCTACCAGCGCCGGGTCCCCAACGACATGGCGCGCCTCAAGGAGATCCTCCGCCCCGGGGACATCGTCCTGGTGGAGGGGGGCACGCGGATCTCCCAGGTGATCATGTACCTCACCCAGAGTTCCTGGAGCCACGCGGCCATCTACGTGGGGGACGCGCTGCTGCGCTGGGGCGGGGCCGACGCCGACGCGACCCTCGAGCGCCTGGGGATCGACGCGGCGAGCCTGCTCATCGAGAGCGACATGAAGCTGGGGGTCATCGGCGTGCCCCTGTCGAAGTACCAGGGGAACAACCTGCGGATCTGCCGGCCCCACGGCCTGCGCCCGGAAGACCTCGACCGGGTCTTGGAGGAGGTCTTCCGCCATCTGGGCGTCCGCTACGACAAGCGCAACATCTTCGACCTGGCCCGCTACCTCACGCCCTTCCACCTGCTGCCCGCCCGGTTCCGCCGCAAGCCCCTCTACTTCGGCAGCTCCAGCAGCCGGGAGATCATCTGCTCGGCGCTCATCGCCAAGGCCTTCTACAAGGTGAACTACCCCATCCAGCCCATCGTCCACGACACGGGGAAGGGCGGCAGCCACGCCTTTCGGGACCGGGTCACCGTGCGCCACCCAAGCTACATCATGCCCCGGGACTTCGACCTCTCCGCCAACTTCGAGATCGTGAAGCACCACCTCAAGGGCTTCGAGAGCTTCGACTACCGTCAGCTCTCGCTGTTCTGAAACGCCCTTTTGGGATCATCCCAGAAGGGGTAGAAGCAGTACCACTGGTCGGGCCGCCCCCGCACCAGGGACTCGAGGTGGGCGACGTAGCGCCGCATGCCTTTCTCGATCTCCCGCATGCGTTCGCCCCTTCCGCCCACCACGTGCAGGGGGGCCTCGAAGTGGGCGCGGAAGCGGTGCTCCTCGTCGGTGTAGAAGAAGGCCGGCACGATGGCCGCGCCGGTCATGGCCGCCAGCTCCCAGGGTCCGCGGGGGAAGAAGGCCTCCCGGCCGAAGAAGGGGACGGGCAGCCCGTTCAGGCTGAAGTCCCGGTCCCCCTGCATTCCCACGAGCCCGCCCTCCCGGAGCACCTTCACCAGGGGCAGGGTCGCGAAGCCCTCTCCCACGGCGATGCCGATCACGCCGGCGTTTTCGCGCATCCGGGTGCGCAGGCGTTCCACGGGGGCGAAGCGGTCCGGCTTGTAGACCGCGTGGATGGTGTGTCCCCGGCCCCGCAGCAGCATGCCGCCCACCTCGTAGCTGCCGAGGTGCGCCGTCAGCAGGATCACGCCCCGTCCCGCCGCCAGGCTCGCGTCCAGGTGGTCGCGGCCCTCGATGGCATCCAGATAGCGCCACGCATCCTGGATGGGGCGCTGCCCGAACCGGAAGAAATCCACCCAGGAATAGGCGTGCTGGCGGATGGCCTGGAGGGCGACCCGGCGCACGTCCGGGTGCTCCGCGGGCAGCCCGAGGACTCGGGCCATGTTCCCGCACACCGCGTCCAGGTACTTGGGCCGCAGGGCCACGAAGGCTTCGATCACCTGGTCGGCGATCTCGAAGCCGCGGTTCCGGTGCTCGAAGGTCCGCGCGGCGAAGAGGAAAAGGGGGAACAGGGTGCCGAAGACCCCGCCGTAGACGAGGTCCAGCGCCTTTGATCCGCTCTCCATCCGGTCTTGCATCCGCTCCAACCTAACAGACGGCACCCCCGGGCTTGGCCCGGGGGTGCCGTGGGGGCGCGGGGGGACGCAGAGCGGCCGAAGGGAGCGGGGCGGTCCCCCCGCGCGTTATCGGTGCACGTTCTGGTTGGGGTTGCGCTCCTCCATCTCCAGCCAGAGCCGCTGGAGGCTCAGGAGGCGCTCGGGGTAGTCCAGGTCCAGGGTCTCCAGGACTTCCTCGTCGTTGGGATCGAAGGCCGCCGGGTCCTCCAGGACCGCCGAAGGGAACTCGGGGAACACTCCGGGCAGCAGGTCCCGGGAAAAGCCCCGCACGCTGAGGTTGCGGATGCCCGGAGTGTCGATGAGGGTGCCGCCGAACGGGGTGGGGAGCCAGCGGGCGGAGGTGGTGGTCTGCCGGCCCGTGCCGTAGCGGCTCATGGCCCCGGTGCGCAAGTCCTGGCCCGGCATCAAGGCGTTCACGAGGGTGCTTTTCCCCACGCCGCTGTGGCCGACGAGCACCACCGTCCGGTCCGCGAGCAGCTCCCGGAGGGGGTCGAGGCCAGCGCCGGTTTCGGCACTGGTCTCGAGGATGGGGACCTCTTGCTCCCGCAACGGGTCGAGTTCCGGCAGAGTGTCCGTGGCGCTGGCTCGGTCCCGCTTGGTGACGATGATCCGGAACGTGAGGCCCGCCGCCAGGGCCAGCACCTGGGCCCGCTCCAGCAGGCCGGGGCGCAGGGGTGGATCCACCACCGCCGCGCAGGCCCAGAGCTCGTCAGCGTTGGCGCAGATGAGCTGCCAGGGCTCCCGGTCATCGATGCCGCCCCGCTTCAGCAGGGTGCGCCGAGGCATGACCGCCACCACCTGGGCCTGGGGCCGGTCGGCGTCGGTGGCCTCGATGGGCACCGGCGAATAGCGCACCCGGTCCCCCACCACCAGCTTCACGCCCTTCAGCTTGCCGCCGAGGGTGGCCCGCAGCTCCGAACGGTCCGGCAGTTCCAGGTCCACCCACTGGCTGTGGCGGGTGATGAGGGTCGCCTCCGGCAGGTGGAGCCAGGGTGCTGGGTCCGGCAGGCTGAGCAGGGAATCCGCGTCGTTGGCCTCAATGCCCGTCTGCAGCCGCTCGGCCCGCTGCTGGCGGCGCTTGCTGTCCACCTTCCGCTCCGAGGAGTAGGACTCCCGGTGGTCCAGGTCCTGGGCTTCCCGGCTCTGGCCGAGGCGGAACTTGCGGCTCATGGAGGGAGGACCGGAAGGGAACGGACCCGGGCACCGGCGGCCTCGATGCTGACAAGGGCCCCGGCGGCCAGCGCCTCCTCGAGGCTGGGCAGGAGGCGTTTGAGCAGCTGGGGGAGAGTCGTCCGGTTCATTCCCTGGATCCGCAGGAACACCACCGAGGGCGCCTCACCTCGTCCCAGGGCCAGCAGGGCCGGAAAGTCCGCATCCTCGGTGACGAGTACCCACCTCTCGGTGGCGGCCCAGGCCAGGATCCGCTCATCGGCGGTGGAGCCGAGGCCGTGGTCAAGTACATGGGCGCATTCCCATCCTGCCGCGCGGAGCGCGGGCACAGCGGACCGCGGCAGGTTCTCGTCCAGGAGTTGGCGGATCAAGCCGCGGGCCCCGGGAACAGGATGAACCGGTCATCCACCATGGCCGCGGCGAAGCGTAACGCCTCCTGCAGGTCCTCGGGCTCGAGGCTCGGGTAGTCCTCCCGCAGCTCCTCGGCCGAGAGGTTCCCGGCGACCAGCTCGAGGACCCGTTTGACGGTGATCCTCAAGCCGCGGATGCAGGGCCTCCCGCCCATCTTGTCGGGGCTGATGGTGATCCTCGGAAAACCGGGCACAGGGCGGTCCATGACTACAACCTACGCCATCGGGAGGGCAGATTCACGCCCGGCCGGCGAATTCCCTCGTTTCGGTGCTGACCTTGACCTTCTCGCCCTCCTTGATGAAGAGGGGCACCTTGATCTCGATGCCCGTCTCCAGCTTGGCGGGCTTCATCACGTTGCCCGAGGCCGTGTCGCCCCGGGCGCCGGGCTCGGTGTAGGTCACCGCCAGCTCCACCTGCTGGGGGATCACGATGCCGATGGGGTTGCCGTTGAACTTCTGGATCTGCACCAGGACGCCCTCGAGGAGGAAGTCCAGGGCGTCCCCCAGCATGTCGGGGCCGATCTCGTGGGTCTCGAAGCTCTCCTGGTCCATGAAGTGGCCGCCTTCGCCGTCGGCGTAGAGGAAGCTGGCGGGCACCATGACGAGGTCGGGCTCCTTGAACTTGTCCCCGGCCTTGAAGGTCTTGTCGAAGACCGCGCGGGTGAGGAGGTTACGCATCTTCAGGCGCACCAGGGTCTGGCCGCCCCGGGCGGTGGGCGTGCTCACTTCGAAGTCCAGGCAGTGGAAGGGCACGCCCTCATGCTCGAAGAACATCTTGCGCTTGATCTCGATCGCTTCCAGGAGGGCCATGCCGAACCTCGTCAAACGGCCATTCTACCGCGATCCATCGGGATTCCGGAGTGCTAGTCTTGTACCTCAAACCCGCCATGAACGGAGATCCACGCACCATCGGCCGCTATCACATCCTGCGCCAGCTCGGGCAGGGGGGCATGGGCGTGGTGTATCTGGCGGAGGACCCCCTCCTCAAGCGCCGGGTGGCCATCAAGGTGGTGAAGGGCGACGGCGAGGTCCGCCAGCAGGCCATGCTGCGGTTCCGCAAGGAGGCCGAAACCTCCGCCCAGCTCAACCATCCCAACGTCGTCACGGTCTTCGACGTGGGAGTCGAACCCGAGATCGGACCTTTCCTGGCCATGGAGTTCGTGGAGGGCACGGCCCTGAACCGGCATATCAAGGCCGGCGACCTGGACGTGGAGACCAAGGCCAAGGTGCTGATCCAGACCAGCCGCGCGCTTCGGGCGAGCCACCGCTGCGCCATCGTCCACCGGGACATCAAGCCCGCCAACATCATGGTGAGCGACGAAGGGCGGGCCAAGCTCATGGACTTCGGCATCGCGCGCACCTTCGCCCAGATCGGCAGCCACTTCGAGACCGGGGCCCTGGAGGCGAGCTGGCATGAACGGCTCAACCAGGACGCGGCGGAGACCACGGCCCTCCGGATCACCAGCACCGGCGACTTCCTGGGCAGCCCAGCCTACTCCGCGCCGGAGATGCTCCGGGGCTCCCTCGGGACTCCCAGCTCGGACCGCTACTCCTTCGCCGCCACGGCCTTCGAGCTCATGAGCAGCAGGCTGCCCCATCCGGGGAAGGACATCGCCGCCATCATCACCCACACCCTCCGCTTCCCGCCGGAGATCCCCGCGGACATGCCGCCGCGCATGGCCCGGGTCTTCCGGCGCGCCCTGGAGATGGATCCCGACGACCGCTATCCGACGCTGTTGGACTTCATCGAGGAGCTGATCGACGGGCTGGAGGGCCCGACCTCCCTGCGCTCCCGGCTCTTCGCCACCCTGAACCAGGAAGAGGACGTGGGCACCGCGGGCATCGTCACCCAGCGCCGCACCCAGGCCATGCAGCTCTTCGAGGCCGCCAGCGCCGCCGCCCGTCCCGTCCCGCCGCCGGTGCGGCGGCCCACCACGGGCTCCGACAAGATCCAGCTCGCCCAGCCCCTTCCGGGGCCCGCCGGCGGCACCGACACCCACCCCAGCGGCCACCACTCCCGGGTCTCCCTGCGGGGCAGCGGAAAGGGCGCCGGGGTCTCCCCAGGGCTCTGGACCGCGGTGAAATGGACCCTCGGCCTGGTCCTCGCCCTCCAGCTGTTTTCCTGGGTCGCTCCCCGCCTCGGCTGGCGGGACCGGGCCGTCTCCGTGGATTCGATCCCCTCCGGCGCCGAAGTCCTCATCGACGGGAAGTTCGTGGGGCGCACCCCCCTGGACCGGGTCCGGGTGGACCTGCAGGCCCGCCGCATCAAGGTCCAGAAGGAGCAGTACCAGGCCAAGGAGGAGGCCATCGGGACGGAGGGGAACGCCCTGCTCATCCGCCTCGAGCCCGAGCCCCGGGCCTACCCGGTGGTGTCGGATCCCCGCGGGGCCTCGGTCTTCCTGAACGGCGTCCGGGTGGGCACGACGCCCATGGACGCCTTGCCCATGACCATGGATGGCCGGGGGGAGCTCCGCCTCATGATGCCGGGCTACCGCAGCTGGGTGGGCCGGGTGGAGCCGGGCCAGCCCCTGCCCAACCCCATCCAGCTCCAGCACGCGGAAGAGGGAAATCCATGAGCATCCACCGTATCCTCGAACCGGAAGGCCTTTCATGAGCGAACTCCGGACCATCGGCCGCTACCAGATCCACAAGCTGCTGGGCGAGGGCGGCATGGGGATGGTCTTCCTCGCGGAGGATCCCCTCCTCAAGCGGCGGGTGGCCCTCAAGGTGGTGAAGGCCGAAGGCGGCGCCGAGGTCGCCCAGGCCCTCGACCGCTTCAAGCGCGAAGCGGAGATCAGCGCCCAGCTCAACCATCCCAACGTGGTCACGATCCACGACGTGGGCGAGGAGCCCGGGCTCGGGCCCTTCATGGCCATGGAGTATGTCGAGGGCAAGACCCTGGACAGCCTCATCGACGGCAAGGCCCTGGACCTCGAAGGCTGCCTGAACGTGCTGATCCAGGCCATGCGGGCCCTGCGCGCCGCCCACCGCCTCGCCATCGTCCACCGGGACGTGAAGCCCGAGAACATCCTGGTGACCGGCGAGGGGCGGGTGAAGCTCATGGACTTCGGCATCGCCCGCACCATGGCGCCCCGGGCCACCGCGGCCGGAGACTTCTTCGGGTCGCCGCCCTATACGGCGCCGGAACTGCTCCGCGGCCAGGATCCCACCACCAACTCGGACCGCTACGCCTTCGCCGCCGCCGCGATGGAGCTCCTCACCGGGCAGCTGCCCCACCCCGGCAACACGGTGGCGGAGGTGGTGAACCACATCATCCATGAGGAGCCGGTCATCCCCCCCGAGCTGCCCGCGGCCTGCGCGGCGCCTTTCCTGAAGGCCTTGAACGCCGACCCGGAGGAACGCTACGACAGCCTGCCGGAGTTCATGGCCGACCTCATCCAGGGCCTGGGCCTGGCGGAGGCCCACGAGAAGCGGATGCTCGAGGCGCTGACCTCCGAGGGCGGGGCGACGGACATCGGCCTCGTCCGGCGGCTGCAGCATCGTCCGCGCATGGCCTCCACGATGCAGTCGCCGATCCAGGCTTCCGGCACCTATGCGTCCTCGCCCTACGGCTCCGGCAACTTCTCCCCCCTCTCGGGGGCCGGTCCCCTCAAGATCACCCTCGATCAGGAGGAACGGGAACCGGCCCCCTCCGAAGAGGAGGCCAACCCCGCCGCCGGGGCGCCCTCTCCCGCGGAAGCCAAGACCGGAGGGAGCAAGTCCGGCGCCCCCAAGGCCGCCACCGGCAAGGCCGCGGCCAAGGAGGCCCGGAGCTTTGCCCCCGCCGGCCTCGACCTGGCCTTCGCCCAGCGCCTCGGCATCGGCCTGGTGGCGGGTTTCGCCGCGGCCCAGGCCCTGTGGTGGATCTTCGGCGCGACGCGCTAGCAGGCCCTGGGGAAGGCCCCTGCCGGTGTGGCCTCAGGCCATCAGCTTCATCAGCAGGAACACGCTGCCGTTCCAGGCCGCGTGGACCGCGATGGGGGCCAGCAGCCCGCCGGTGCGCCGCGCCGCCAAGCCGAGCACCGCGCCGAGGGTGAACAGGGTGGGGAGGGCCAGGGGCTGCAGGTGGATCGCGGCGAAGGCCAGGGCGGAAAGGGGAATGGCCCAGGGGGCCCCCAGGCGGGACTGGAGCCAGGGGAGCAGGGTCCCCCGGAACAGCAGCTCCTCGAAGCAGGGCGCCACCACGGCCATGGTGAAGAAGAGGAGGAGCGTCGGCAGGATCCCGCCGGTGCCCTGGATCATTTCCATCAGTTCCCGCTGGGGCGGCTGGGCATTCTTCAGAAGGGGCGAGAGGACCAGCGCCACCACCACCACGAGGGCCACCGCCAGGGCCAGGAACCCCGAAGCCCAGCCCAGGGAGCGCAAGGGCGCCGGAGAGCCCAAGCGGGCCAGGACCCGGCCGAGGGAACGGCCTTCGGCGGCGGCCAGGAGGAGCAGGCCGGCGGCGGCGTGGGCACCGTAGGCGAGGAAAAGGGCGTAGGGCTTCAAGACTGGCGCCAGGTGCAGGAGACCCGCCACCAGGGATCCGGAAAGGAGGAGGCAGAGGGCCCAGATCCCGAAGACCGCCGCCAGGCTCCGCCCCCCCAGGGGCGAGGGCTGGAGTTCAAGCCGCGGAGGGACTTTTCGCGTGATCACCAGGAAGACCCCGAAGGCGAGGCCCGCCAGGAAGAGGCCCAGCACCGCGCCTCCGAACACCGCGAACCCGGCGAAGCGGGCCCCGAGGCGCCGCCGCGCGGCCTCGCGAAGGGCCTTCGCCCGGGCGGAATCCCCCTTCCGCTCCTGGAGCCGGGCCTCGAGGAGCCGGGCGCCATAGCCCTGGCCCAGGGCCCGGAACACCGCCGGCCAGCGATCCTCCGAAGGCAGGCCGCCTCCCTCGTAGGCCGCCCGGAAGCAGTCCCGGAAGTCCGCCCCTGGCCCCGGCGGCTCCAGGCCTTCGAGGGCCAGGGGCCGGGCCGTGGCGATGTCCTTGGACTCGGCGGCGAGCACCGCGCAGAGGGCGCGATCCCAGGGTTGGGTCAGGTTCTGCGGCAGCTTCGGGAGGAGGGTGGTTCCGGTGGGGCTCAACTCCAGGGCGAAGGCCTGCAGTTCCAGGATGCGTCCCTGCAAGCCTGCCGCGGGGGCTCCGCCGGCCTCCGGGGCCCGCCGCTGCAGGACCGCCAGGGAACCGAGGAGGAAGACCAGGATCCAGATGACCGCCAGCAGGGGGTCATGGCTGCGGCTGAACTGGAAGACGGGGCGGCGGGCGGTTCCAGAATCGGGCATCCCTGAAGTCTGGCTCAGGTAGCCTGGACTCACCATGGACGAAAAAGGCCCCTTCACCCACCCCATCGAAGTGCGCTTCCGGGACCTGGACGCCTTGGCCCACGTGAACAACGCGGTCCTGGTGACTTTCCTGGAGCACGCCCGGTGGCAGTGGTGGCATGGCTACCTGGGGGACCGCCGCTTCGAGACCGAGGGCTTCCTCATCGCCCGCATCGAAGTGGACTACCGCCGCCCGGTCCTCATCGAGGACCACCCGCTGGTGGAGGTCCGGGTCGCGCGCCTGGGCCACACCAGCTTCGACCTCGCCTACCGCGTCCTCAGCCGCCGGGACGGCGCCGTGCTGGCGGAAGCGAAGACCGTGCAGGTGATGATGGATTTCGAGGCCTACCGGCCCGAGCCCATCCGGCCGGAGACCCGGGAATGGCTGGAGGGGCAGCGATGATCCTCGGAACCGCCTCCTGGAGCGAAGGCCCTTCGGAGCGTCGTGCCCTGGTGGCCCGGCTGGACGGCGACCGCGTCGCGGATCTCTCGCGCATCGAAGCCTTCCGCCTCCGGAAGCTCGGAGAGGGGAGGGCCGAGACCCTCGCCGAGGCCCTGGTGCCTGCGAGCCTGCGGCTGCTGCTGGAATCAGGCCCCCGGGCCCTGCAGCGGGCCCGGCAGACCTTCGCCTACGCGGAGAAGTGGGCGAAGCGGGGGGATCTGCCCGAGATCCTGGCCCCGCGCCGGGAAGCGGTGCGCCTGCTCCCCTGCCTGCCGCGTCCTGCGGCCCTGCGCACGGCGTCGGGCGTCCGCCTGGACCGCCTCGCCATCCTCGGGCCGGGCGCGGACCTGGGTTCGATGCCCTTCGCCACCGTGGCGGTGGCGGGCCTCGCCGGCGGGCGCATCGGCGGCTGGTGCCTGGCCCTGGAAGGGGTGGACCGCACGGTGCTGGGTGCCTGGCTGAGCCTGGAAGCGCCCTGGGCGGGGAAGATCGAGCTCGCCTGCGGCAATCAGCACCGCAGCGCGCCCCTGACGGCCTGGGAGGATCTGGAACTGCCGGAATTGCGGCCCGCCGAAGTCTGCCTCCTCCCACCGCCACGCTGGAAGGCTGTCCCAGAGCCCGAACGGACGGCGAGCGTTGAACTCCGGGCGCCCTGGGAGGCGCTGCAGCTGCGGATCCGGCCGACGGGGACAGGGACCTGAGGCTAAAGCTCCTGGTTCACTCCATGAGGTCGAACTGCCCTCCCAGGACCAGATCGATCCTCCCTGTGCGCCATCCCCGGACGGCATCGCGAACCAGGGGTGAAGGGTCCCGGCGGTAGCGACGGACAATGGCCGTGCGGACAGCCTCGGGAGGGCCGGACTCCCTCAGCGACCGTTCGATCTCGGCGGGGGGCGCCTCCTCCGGCAGGTCTGGCTGGGGGGCGACGGTGACGTAGGCCCGCGCGCGAGGCCTTGATGGATCATCGGTGTCGATGACGTGCATTCCGGCCTCCGCCTCCAGGATCGGAAGGGCGCCAAAGCCGGATACATCCAGGAGGATCCGGTAGGGCTCGCGGGGATTGCCGGTGTGTTCGCTCCGGACCGTCAGCCGCATGTTCCGGGCCTTGGCCCACAGGGCGTACATGGCGCCAAGCTCGCTGGCGAAGGCGTCGTGTTCTTCCGCCGGCGTTTGGGAATCCCGGCTGGCCTCCACCAGGAGGAATGCCTCTCCCCGCTTGCCGGCCTCGAGGCCGGTGCAGGCCGCATCGAGCAGGTAGAGCTGGTGGGCCAACCGCTGGACGAGGTCCACGGGCAGGCGGGCGGTGCGGGCCCCTCGGGACGATGAGAGCCGGCCCAGAATGGCGCCGGCCCGGCGGACCCCTCCC
>JBGASS010000036.1:0-1073 GCA_044229555.1 Holophagaceae bacterium | reverse complement strand
GGTCCATGTATTCCGCCGTGCCCAACACAAGAAAGCGCTCGGGGGCGCTCCAGAAATCCGCAGCGCACATGGACGCGAAGGCCGCGTCCTTCTTCGCCTTCCAGTCCGGCGCCTCGACCAAAGCGACGAGTTTCTCGAAGAGCTTTTCCAGGAAGGCCAGGTCCCGGGGATCTGTGCCTCCCTCCCGGGCGAGCCGCCGGAGCGAAGGTTCAGGTGCGGGTCCGAAAGGCTCCGCCGACCCGCCGGTGGGCGGGGCGGACTCTGGGGAAAGATCCCCGGTATCAGGATCGATGAAGCGAGCGGTGAGCCTCCCGCCCTCCGCGTGCACGAAGACGAACTGGTCCCCTTCGGGATAGCTGCGGGTGACGATGGTCTCTGCCAGGGGAGCCAGGAAGTGCCGTTCGATGGCGCGCTTGAGGGGCCTGGCGCCGAATTCCGGACTGAAGCCCCGGTCAAGCAGGAACTCTACGGCGCCCTCGTCCCATTCCACCGCCCACTCGCGGGTTCGGAGCCCCCGGAGTCGGAGGGCCGCCCGCAATTCCTTCTCCAGGACCCGGCGCATGGTGACGCGGTGCAGCGGCCGGAAGACCACCTTGTGGTCGATCCGGTTCAGGAATTCAGGGCGGAAGGTGCCTTCCAGGGCGCGTTCCACTGCGCTGGAGCTGAAGGCAGCGCCCCGCCCCGAAAACCCGATGCCGGACCCCCTGCTCGCGTGGGCACCGAGGTTGGAGGTCAGGATGATGATCGCGTGCCTGAAGTCCGAGGTCTGTCCCCAGCTGTCCGTGAGGCGGCCATCGTCGAAGACCTGCAGGAAGAGGTCCCAGATTCTGGGGTGCGCCTTTTCGAACTCGTCCAGCAGCACGATTGAGAAGGGCTGGCTCCGGATGGCCTGGGCCAAGGACTGGCCAAGGTCGAGGTTTCGTGCCCCGCCGCCGAGGAGTCTGGAGACCGCGTCCTCTGACTGGAACTCGCTCAAATCCAGCCGGATCATGCGGTCCTCTGATCCGAAGAGGTATTCGGCCAGGGCCTTCGCCACTGCGGTCTTGCCTGTCCCCGTGTGGCCGACGAACATG
>JBGASS010000035.1:0-12528 GCA_044229555.1 Holophagaceae bacterium | reverse complement strand
GGAGACCTTCCTGGCCAGCGACGTGGTGCCCCTGCTGCGCCACACGCGGAAGGTCACCTACCTGGAGGACGGCGAGATGGCGGAGCTCAGCCGCGAGGGTGCGCGCATCACGCGGCTGGACGGCACGGAAGTCCACCGCGCGCCGCTCATCATCCCCTTCGATCCCATCGCGGCGGAGAAGGGCGGCTTCAAGCACTTCATGCAGAAGGAGATCTTCGAGCAGCCCCAGGCCCTCTCCAACACCCTGCTGAACCGCATCCCCCTGGAGGAGGGCGAGGCGATCCCCCTGGAGCTGCCCTTCACCGACGCCGAGCTGAAGGGCCTCACCCGCATCCACATCGTGGCCTGCGGGACCTCCTGGCATTCGGGGCTGGTGGGCAAGTTCCTCATCGAGCAGCTGGCCCGGGTGGCCGTCGAGGTGGACTACGCCTCCGAGTACCGCTACCGGGACCCCGTGATCCCCGAGGGCACGCTGATCATCGGCATCACCCAGAGCGGCGAGACCGCCGACACCCTGGCGGCCATGAAGGAGGCCTCCGGCCGCGGGGCGCGCACCCTGGCCATCTGCAACGTGATGGGATCCACCGCCACGCGGCAGAGCGAAGCCACCATCCTCACCCACGCGGGCCCGGAGATCGGCGTGGCCTCGACGAAGGCCTTCACCACCCAGCTGGCGGTGCTCACCCTGCTGGCCCTGCGCCTGGGGGAGGCCAAGGGCACCGTGGATCCCGCCCTGCGCGCCGAGCTGCTCCAGGGCCTGCGGGAGCTGCCCGCCCACCTGGAGCGCCTCGCCAGCCTGGAGCCCCACCTCCAGCGCTGGGCCCACCGGTGGCGCGACGCCGAGGACTTCCTCTACCTGGGCCGCGGGCCCATGTATCCGATTGCGCTCGAGGGCGCCCTGAAGCTCAAGGAGATCTCCTACATCCACGCCGAAGGCTACCCCGCGGGCGAGATGAAGCACGGCCCCATCGCCCTCATCGACCAGGACCTGCCGGTCGTGGCCCTCCTGCCCGACGACGCCCACCGGGAGAAGACCCTCAGCAACCTCCAGGAGGCCGCCGCCCGGGACGGCCGCATCCTGGGCCTGGTGACCGAGGGCGACCAGGGCCTGAACGGCATCGCCGAGGACGTCCTGGAGCTGCCGAGGGTCCACCCCTGGCTGGCGCCCATCCTCTATGTGGTGCCCCTGCAATTGCTGGCCTACCACATCGCCGTGCTCCGCGGCTGCGACGTGGATCAGCCCCGCAATCTCGCCAAGAGCGTGACCGTGGAATGATCGACCCCCAGTAGGGGATTCCATCAAGGAGGATGCACGGCTAGCGTGGAGCCCATGCCGACCACGCCCAAGCTCGACCAGCTCCGCCGCGACATCCTCAAGCCCTGGAAGCTGAAGCTCTTCATGCTCGCCAAGCTGCCCATGGGCTTCCTGGCGGGCCTGAAGGTCACGGAGTGCACGGAGCGGGCCGCCGCCGTCACCCTCCGCTTCGGCTACCTCACCAAGAACCCCTTCCGCAGCGTGTACTTCGCCTGCCTCTCCATGGCCGCCGAACTCTCCACCGGCGTGCTGGGCCTGCTCCTGACGATGGCGGGCGGCCCGGTGGCCATGCTCATCGTCGGCCTCGAGGGGGAGTTCACGAAGAAGGCCATAGGACTCATCACCTTCCGCTGCGAGGACGGCGAAGCCATCGCCCAGGCTGTCGCCGAGGCCCGCGCCACCGGTGAGCCGCGGGTCGTCGCCTGCACCAGCACCGGCCGCGACGAGGCCGGGGACGTGGTGGCCACCTTCAAGTTCACCTGGAGCTTCAAGGCCCGCAGCACCCCCGCGGCCTGACCGGTGGACAATCCCCCCGCCCGCGATAAAATAACCCTTCGCATTGGCGCGTAGCTCAGGGGTAGAGCACTACCTTGACACGGTAGGGGTCGGCGGTTCGAGACCGCCCGCGCCAACCACTGAACGGCTGGGGACATCTCGGCCGTTTCCATTTCCAGGCGGGTTGTGGCGTCATGGCGGACTCGAACCGCCGACCGAAGGATGGCGGGCCGGTCGGCGAAGGCCGCAGGCGCGAGGGCGCCGGAGGCCGATACTGCGCAGCAGGATCGCCGGGCCCAGCCAGCCGCGAGGTTCGAGACCGCCCGCGCCAACCACTGAACGGCTGGGGACATCCCGGCCGTTTTCCATTTCCAGGCGGGTTGCGGAGTCATGGCGGACTCGAACCGCCGACCGAAGGATGGCGGGCCGGTCGGCAGGCCGCAGGCGCGGGCGCCGGAGGCCGGTCCTGCGCAGCAGAGTCGCCGAGCCCCAGCCAGCCGCGAGGTTCGAGACCGCCCGCGCCAACCACTGAACGGCTGGGACATCGGCGTTTCCATTTCCAGGCGGGTTGCGGAGTCATGGCGGACTCGAACCGCCGACCGAGAAAGATGGCGGGCCGGTCGGCGAAGGCCACAGGCGCGAGCGCCGGAGGCCCCGGTCCCTGCCTGCAGCAGGATCGCCGAGGCCCAGCCAGCCACGAGGTTCAGGCCGCCCGCGCCAACCACTGAACGGCTGGGGACATCCTGGCGTTTCCCATTTCCAGGCGGGTTGTGGCGTCATGGCGGACTCGAACCGCCAGCCGAGGATGGCGGGCCGGTCGGCGAAGGCCGCAGGCGCGAGGGCGCCGGAGGCCGGTCCTGCGCAGCAGGATCGCCGGGCCCAGCCAGCCGCAAGGTTCGAGACCGCCCACGCCAACCCGGCGAACCCCAATGCCCTCTGGGGCCGCTCCGCGAGGACCGAAGCAGGAAGGCCCGCCAACCGGCGGGCCTTCAGGGATACACAAGGGATCAGTTCGCGGTGATCGTGCCGGTCGCGATGCTGATGGCGGCCGGCGCGCCGCTGCCCTGGGTGAGGAGGGACTTGCCGGCGACCGCGCTGAGGGTCACGGTCGAACCGACGGCGATGTTGCCCTTGAGGTCGAGGGCGACGCTGGCGAGGATGCTGCTCGAGGTGAAGGTGACCGCGGGCTTGGTGGTGCCCTTCTGGTAGAAGGCCACCTGGAGCTGGTCGCCGGTGGCCTTGCCCACGACCAGCTGGGGCGAGGCCGTGCCGAGATCGAAGAGCCCGCTGCGGGCCAGGACCGTATCCGAGGAGCCGGGCTTGGACCAGGAGACCTTCGTCGTATCCGCGGTGAGGATGAAGCCAACGCCGGTCGCGGAGGTCCCCGCGGGACCCATCAGGTTGAGGACGAGGTGGCTCGAGGTGGAGAGGTTCGTGTCCTTCACCAGGGTGAAGGCACCGGTCGGGTTGGTGTAGTCCAGCCGGTCCGCTGCGGTCTTGGGGGGCGGATTGTTGTTCGTGCCCCCGCCACCGCCGCCCCCGCCGCAGGCCAGGAGCCCTGCGATCGCCAGTCCCGACAGGCCAAGCTTGATGGTGTTCATCGCGTTCATGGCGTCCTCCCTCAGAATCCGTTCAAGAAGATGGTGATGTCCGCGTCATCCACGATGCCGTCCCCGTTGAGGTCGGCGGCGGCATTGCTGGTGCCGAAGAAGCGGGTCAGGAAGGCGAGGTCGACGATGTCCACCTTGCCGTCCTGGTCCTGGTCCTTCGATTTCACGTTGATGGTGATCGGCAGGGTCTTGGTGACGTCCGCGGAGGCCGTGGCGGTGATCAGCACCGTGCCGGGGGTGGCAGGGGCGGTGAAGGTCACCGAGGTGCCGGTGGCGCTGCTCAGGCTGCCGGCGGGGGTGGACCAGTTGATGGTGCCGGTGTTGACGCTGCCGGTGAGCAGGACGGTGCCGCCCGTCAGGACCGTGGAGGTCAGGGGAGAGACGGAGAATGCGGTGACCGGGGAGACCACCGTCACCGTCGCGGACCCGGACTTGGTGGGATCGGCGGTGCTGGTGGCGCGGACGTGGAAGATGCCCGTCACCGAGGGGGCCGTGTAGGCGCCCGTCCCGGCGTTGATGGTTCCGCCGCCCGCCTCGTCCACGCTCCAGGTGACGCCCGGGGCGCCGTTCGTCACGGTGGCGGTGAAGGTCTGGGCGCCGAGGAAGGCCAGGGTGACCGAGGACGGCGCGACCGTCACGGTGAGGACGGGAGCGGACTGCACGGTGACGGTGGCGTCCGCGAACTTCGTGGGATCCACGACGCTGGCGGCCCGCACGTGGAAGGTGCCCGTGGCCCCGGGGGCCGTGTAGAGGCCATTCGCGTCAACGGAACCGCCGCCGCCTTCGACCACGGACCAGGTCACCGCCGTGTTCGGGTTGCCCGTCACGGTGGCGGCGAACTGCTGGCTGGTGTTCGTCTGGAGGGTGACGGTGGCGGGGGCCACGGCCACCACCAGGGGCTGCACGTGGACCAGGGCGGTGGCGGTCTTGGTGCCGTCCGCCTGGGCGGTGGCCCGCACGTGGTAGTCGCCGGGGGTGGCGGGGGCGGTGTAGAGGCCCGAGGCGTTGACCGTGCCGCCGGCGGCGCCTTCCACCACGGTGTAGTTGACGCCCCCGCTGGAGGCGGTACCGGTGAAGGTCCGCGTGCCGTTGGGCTGCACGTAGGCCTCCGTGGGCGCGATGGTGATGGTGACCGGGTTCTGGACGGTGACCGTCGCGGTGGCGCTCTTGGTGTTGTCCTGCACGCTGGTGGCGATGACGTGGAAGGTGCCGGGGGTGCCCGGGGCGGTGTAGAGGCCCGTGGCGTTCACGGAACCGCCGGAACCTTCCTGGACGCTCCAGGTCACGTTGGTGTTGGCGGCGTTGGCCACCGTGGCGGTGAACTGCCGGGTCGCGCCGGTGGTGACCGTCGCGGAGGTCGGGGAGATGGAGACACTGACCGGCGCCGTGATGATGGTGACGCTCGCGTCAGCGAACTTGGTGGGATCGGCCACGCTGGTGGCCCGGACCACCGCGGCGCCCGCGGCGCCGGGGGCGGTGTAGAGGCCGGAGCCGTTGACGCTGCCGCCGCCGCTCTGCACGGACCAGGTGACCGTCGTGGTGGTCGAGCCGGTCACCGTGGCGGTGAACTGCTGGGTGGCGTTCATCACGACGGTGGGCGCCGTGGGGCTGATGCCCACCACCACCGCCGGCACGGTGACCGTGGCGGTGCCAGTCCGCGAGGGCGCCGCGGTGCTGGTCGCGGTCACGGTGACGGACTGGTTGGTCGCCGGGGGCGTCGCCGGCGCGGTGTAGAGGCCCGTCGCCGGATTGATGGAGCCGACCGCGGGGGCGATGCTCCAGGTCACGGCGGTGTTGGTGATGGGCGCGACGGTCGCGGTGAAGGCCTGGGTGGCTCCGGACACCACGGTGGGCGCCGAGGGGCTCACCCCGACGGTGACCGAGGTGGGATCCACGACGACGACATTCTGGGTCGCGAAGGTGTTGTTGGAGACGTCCTCCGCGGCGGTGGCCTTGATGGCGAAGGTGCCGGCGGTGGTGCCCGCGGTGAAGGCGGTGGTGGGGGCGCCGTTGGTGGTGCTGGTGGGCGAGAAGGTCCCGCCGCCGGGGGCCACGGTCCAGTTCACCGTGGAGCTGCTGGAGAAGTTGGTGACGTTGGCGGTGTAGTTCTGGCTGGCGCTCTTCACCAGGGTCACGGGGGAGGCCGGCGAGGTGATGCTCACGCCCAGGGTCGCAGTGGCGTCCAGCTGCCAGACGCCCCGGCCGAAGGTGGCCGCGCGGACGTAGGAGCCGTCCGGAGCGAGGTAGAGGTCCCGCACCGCCGTCAGGGGCATGCCCTGGCCGTAGCGGGACCAGGTGGCGCCGCCGTCGGTGGAGCGGTAGACGCCGAAGTCCGTGCCCGCGAGGAGGGTGGCAGCGTTCTGGGGATCGTTCTGGATGACGTGGACGGGAATGCCCGTGGGGAAACCCGCGCCGCTGTCGATGGCAGTCCAGGCGCCGGCTCCCACCTTCTTCCACAGGTGGTTGCTGGTGATGCCGGCGCCGGCGCTGGCCACGTAGACCGTGGTGGCGTCGGTGGTGTCGAACCAGATGTAGTTGAAGGTGTTGACGAGGTTGTTGGGGAAGGATCCGGAAGCGTAGTTCGTCCAGCTGGCTCCGCCGTCCGTCGAGATGGTGGCGTTGCCGCTGCTCCGGGTGACGCCGATGACGTTGGCGTTGGTCTTGGCGGTGTTGACATTCCGGATGCCGGTGCCCGGGCTGGTGGCCAGCGGTGCCCACGAAGTTCCGTAGTTGGTGCTCTTCTGAACGGCGCTGGAGTTGAAGGTGTACACCGTGTTGCCGGTGGCGTCCGCCATGCCGGGGGCCACCTTGGTGAAGAACACGCCACTGTCGTTGGCGTTGTAGGAATCGCTGAAGTTCACGCCTCCGTCGGTGCTCTTCAGCACGTGGGCGTAGTAGGAGGTCCCCAGCATCAGGTCCCCGTTGATCGCGTGGATGTGGCAGCCGAAGCCGTCGCCGCCGATGGGCTCGTCGAAGATGATGCTGGTGTCGAGGGCGGCCCCTGAGCCGATGCGGACGCGGGTGCCATTGTCCTGCAGGCCGGCGATGACCCGGTACTTGTCGTCGGCGTGGGTGGTGCCGATGGTGGAGCCGATGTTGTAGATGAGGTGGGTCCCGAGCCCGTAGTTCCGCCGGGTGTCCATGAAGGTGGTGTCGAGGCTCGCCGTCGGCACCGAGGCCCGGAAGGGGTCCCTCAGGATGTCGAGGCCGCCGTCGTTGCCGATGAAGAGGGTGGCCGTGCCCGTCTTCGCCCAGGCGCCCGTGTGGAAGTCCGCGTGGGCGTAGGGCCGGTTGCCGCCGTACCAGTGGGTCAGCTGGGCCCAGGTGAGGCCGCCGTCGAGGGAGCGGTAGACCGCAAGGTTGGCGGCGACGAAGATCGTGTTCGAATTGGACGGATCGATGGCGAGGAAGTGGTTGTAGAAGCCCTGGCCGCCGTCGCTGCTGAGGCCGCTGACCCCGGTCTGGAAGAGGCCGCTGCCCGTGGCGGAGCCGTTGGTGGGGGCGCGGAAGGTCCAGGTGTGGCCGGCGTCGGACGACACCAGGACGCCCCGGGCGACGTTGCCGGTGCCGCTGTCCTGGTAGATGGCGTAGGCCACGGTGCCGCTGGCGGCGGTGGTTTCCGTGGTGATCCTCCCGACGGTGCCGATGGCGCCGGAGATGGAGGCCAGGGTCCAGGTCTGCCCGGCGTTGGACGAATAGTAGATCCCGGTGCCCGCGCCGCCGCTCAGGGAGCAGATGAGGTTTTGGGTCGATCCGCCCATGGCCTTGATGGTGTAGGCGTTGCCGCCGCCGCCCACGGTGGCGGCGTTCGTGAACGTCGCGCCGCCGTCGATGGAGCGCTTCAGGCCGTCGTTGTAGGGCTCAGTACACCACATCGCCGGTGGCGCCGGGTAGGCGGCCTGGGGGAGCACGAGGATGTCGTTGCTCCGGGTCTGGTTGCCGATGCCGGTGGCCGCGGTCCAGCTGGTGCCGCCGTTGGTGGAGCGGAAGAGGCCCCGGCCCTCGGCGTCGAACTTGTCGCCCATGCCAGCGTAGATCGTGTTGCCGGTGCCGTCGGCGATGCCCATGCCCAGGGCCCCGACCGCCACGTTGCCGCTGCTGCTGGTGGCCGGCAGGCCGTCGGTCACGGCGTTCCAGGTCCAGGCGGTGGCGCCGGCCGCGTGGTCGGCGTTGGCGCACTTGAAGACGCCGCCGCCGCTGGTGGCCAGGTAGACGATCTGGGCGTTCGTGGGGTGGGTCAGGATGGCGGTGGGCCGTCCGCTGTCCACGTCCACATTGTCGGTGCCGTAGCCGCCGTTGCTGTTCTGGGTCTTCGGGCCGATGTTCCGCCACGTGGCGGAATTGGCTGGCAGGGGCAGGGCGTGGGGACCGACCAGGGCGCCGGGGAACTGGTGGGCCCAGCGCTCCACTTCCCTCGCCGCCAGGGCGTTCCGGGCATCGAGTTCCTCGGGGCTCGGCGCGCCGCCGAACCAGGCGAGGTTCGCGTCCCGACGGAGATCAGGCCGATCGTAGCCCTCGCCTTCCTCTTCCTCGCGCTCCCGGGCCCCCGCGTCTCGGATAGACTTCGCGGTCTCCGTGGCCTTCCGGGGATTGGCCTTCTGGACCTGGTCCTCCGGGGAAATCCGCGCTTCCGTGCGCCCACGGGGCAGGGCGGCAGCGGGTCCCGCGGCGACTAGGCAGGCCACGACCGCCCAGGAGAGGGCGGCGGCGGCGATCCGGGTGGAATGGGCGTGCGGCATAGGGGCTCCTGACGGCATGTCCCGGGAGGCCGAAGGGCTTTCCGGGACATCACCTGAAAGTATAGATTCGTTCGCTCCTGAACACTTCCTGACAGTTTTTTAACTTGCCTGGCCGGCCAGGAACTCGGTAAAGGCTGGATGAGGCGTCGAAATCCCCGGACCGGTTCCCTTGGAATCAGACCCGCATGTCCGGGCCGCCATGCCTCATGAGCCTGGCCCGCTCAGAACTGGAAGCCGGCGGAGACCAGGACCCCGTGCAGCTCGGTCTCCTGCTCCTCCCGCGTGCGGGACCGGCCCAGGATGCGCTTCAGGTCCGCGGCGTACTCGATCTTGATGGGGATGCCGAGCTTGAAGATCACCCCAGCCCCAAGGGACGTGCGGAAGGGGGGGAAGGGCGGAGCCGCGCCGACGAGCCGCTCTTCAGAATTCGGATGGAGGGACCCGTAGACCTGGCCGGAATCGAGGAAGACCTCGCCCCAGAGCCAGGACCCGTAGATGGGAAAACGGAATTCAAGATTGATCAGCGCAAGCGCCTGTCCGCCTATGGGGATGTAGTCGAAAACCTGGTGGGCGCCATCGGGGGCATTGAAATACTTGTAGTCGCGGGTGTTCGGATCAAGGATCGGCACACTGGACCGCGGCCCCAATCCATCCGGCTCCACGCCCCGATGGGTGAACGGCCCGCCCGCAAAGAACCGCTCCGATAGCGGGAAGTTCTCGGCGCTGGAGGCAGTCGGATCCGCCACGCCGATCCGGACGCCTGCCGTGACCACACCAATGGCTGCGTTGTGGCCCACGGACCAGTTCCACTGGTGGCGCAGATCCAGCTTCACGAAGCTGCTGTTGGAGCTGGTCCCGAAGACTTGGTTGGCCAGGTCCAGGCGAGCGAAGAAATAGTTCCCGCGGGTCGGATCGAAGGGACTGTCCCGCGCGTCGCGGACGAACTGGATGAAGGGCGCGGAGATGATCACCTTTCCATCCGGAATCTTGGAGGCCTTGAACAGGTCCCTTTGGTAAGTGTCCTTGATCCGGTCGATTGGGACGATGCGGCTCTGCACCTCGGCCCGCTCGTAGCGGTGGCCGACCTGGATCAGGTTCCTCTCGTTGAGATGCCACTCGAAGGTATTCACGAGGCGTCGCCGGCGGATCTCGTAGACCGACTGGCGCTCCACGATGTAGGCGCCCTCCGCACGGTACTGCACCCGGTCCGGAAGCCAGCGGTCGAGGAAGGCTGGAGAGAACCGGGGATCCGTGTACCCCAGGGTGTAGTTGTCCACGGATCGCGAATAGTCACCGGTCGGAAAGGCCTGGCGGAGAAACTCGCTGCCCAGGGTGGCGTCCCCGGCGCGGATTCCGAAATCCAGGTTGCGTCCCATGCCGCCGACGTTCAGCCGCTGGATGCTCGTGCCGATGTGGTAGCCCTGGCTGCGGTCGTACCCGAAGGAATGGCTGAAGATCCAGGGGTTGCGTTCCGAGAGCCGGAGGGCGAGGCTGCCCTCCTCGGGCCCGGGCAGGGCCTCCAGGTCCACCCGCTGGAAGGCGCCGAGGTTGGCGATGCGCGCCTGGGACTTGCCCAGGCCCTCGGGGGAGAAGGGGGAGCCGGGCGGGAGCTCCGCCTCCCGCAGGACCGCCCTAGCCTTCGTCTTGTCGCTGCCCTGGACCACGAGCCGCTGCACTTCGGCCCGGGGGGCGTCGGAGAGGGTCAGCCGGATCCTCAGGCCCTCCGCCGCCTCGTCGAATTCCAGCTCCTCCTTCGGCTTCTGGACGCCGAGGGCGGAGAGCCGCGCGCGCAGGGCCGCCACCGCGGCCACCAGATCGCCCCGCACGTAGGGGATGGGCCGGTCGGGCTTCAGGATGACGCTGGTCCAGCCCTCCTTCGCGGGTCCCCGCTCGAGCCGGGCGTGGATTCCGGCGGTCTGGGGCCGGTCGCTTTCGAACACGCGGGCCGAGGCGTCCGAAGGCTCGAGACCGCGGCGGCGCACCGGCCTCTCCCCCAGGACCGGGAGCAGGTCCTCGCCGATGGCCCAGGCATCGTAGACCGCCTTGTCCGGCAGCGTGACCTTGAGTTCCGCCAACTCCCTCCGGGGGCCCTCGTGGATGATGAAAGCCTGGATCCAGCGGCCCTGTTCCAGAAGCGGCACCGCCCGGCGCACCCGCGCTTCGTTGAAGCCCCGGCGGAGGTAGAGGGCGCGGAGGCGGTCCTCCAGGCCCTGGAGCAGGTCCGGGTTGGCCTTGGGCACGCCCCAGCCCAGGATGCCGGTCGGGAGCCCCGCCGCCTCCCCCAGTTCCTTCTCGGTCAGCGCTTCGTTGCCCTCGAAGCGCAGGGCGGCCAGCTTCACCGGAGCGCCCGGCCTGAGGGTGTAGGTGACGCGGACCTTCAGGGGACGGGCCGCGGGCCCCTCCAGCACCTCCCGGCGGTGGGACACCACCGGGTCGAGGTAGCCCTGGTTGCGGAGATAGCGGAAGATCCGCCGGTCCCCTTCGTCCAGCAGCTCGGGGCTGTAGCGCTCCGCCCGGGCCAGGGGCGCCAGCTCGGCGATGCCGCCGAAGCCCAGGGAGCCGCCCTCCGCCCTCAGCTCCACCTCTGGCCCCGGATCGATCTGCAGGGTAAGGGTCCCTCCTTCGGAGAACCGGAATTCCGCCTTCCATTCGTAGCGGCGGTCCTTCAGGAAGCGCTTCCGCAGCCGCGCGAGGGCCTCCCGGCGGAAGGCCAGGGTCCAGAGGGTGCGTCCCTTCTGCGCGCCGACCACCTCCCAGAGGCGGGCCTCCCCGTAAGGTTCGGCGTGACCCTCCAGCGCGAGGCTGAGGATCCGCGAAGGCGCCCCCCTCCGGATGTCGATCACGAGTCCCGCCCCGCCTTCGGCTTGGGTGAGGGTGACCTCAGCCGCCGGAAATCCCGAGGCCCGGAGCACCTTCTCGGCGCCAGCCCGCCAGGCCTCCCGGCGGGCGAGACCGACGGCGATGCCCCGGCGCAGTTCGGGAAAGAGGCGCCGCCCCACGGGCGCTTCGCCGGCGCCATCGTCCCGCAGAGACCAGCTCCTGAGGAGCGGCCAGGGATCCAGCCGGAGGCGGGCGGGACCAGGGCCCGGCTCCAGATTGCCCTGGACGTCCCGGAAGCGGTCCGTGGCCCGGACCGCCGAAAGGGCGGCGGCGAAGGAGGCTTCGTCGGAGATCCGGCCCGCCGCGGCGCGGGCATAGGCCTGGTCGTCGCGGCTGCCCCCTTCGATCAGGAGGGAGCGGGCGGCCTGGACCGGGGTGGAGGCCGGCCTCGGGGCCGCCTGGACCCACGCGGCGGTGTGGGCCGCGAGAAGAACCCCCCCGCGGGCCAACTGGCAGAGAGCCCCGCGGGCTGGGGTGCGCATGGGAGCCGGCCGCGGCTCAGAAGGCGGCGAGGGATTCTTCCTCGGTGTCCTTCACGTCGAAGACGGAGTGCAGGCTGGTCATGGTGATGAGGCTGAAGATGCGGCTGTTCATGCCGCAGATCTTCAGCTCGCCGCCCTTGTTCTTGATGCTGGTGAAGCAGCCCACCAGCTCGCCCACGCCCGAAGAGTCGAGGTAGCTGACCTTCGAGAAGTTGATGAGCACCTTGCGGGAACCCTGGTCGAGGGTGGTGCGCACCGCCTCGCCCAGTTCCTGGTCGCCATCCCCCAGGGTGATCTTGCCCTCGGGGTAGAGGATCGTCACGTCGTTGTGGGTGCGGGTGGTCATTTTCATGGGCATCCTCGCGGGTTGTTCCGGGAGTGTATCAACCTAAGAAGGCAAGGCAATAGCTCTCACTGATTTCCGCAGGTATGCTGCGGGTTCAGCCCCGCCCGAGCGACCCAGCCCATGCCGACCGCCTTTGAACCCACCGTTGGAATGCCGGGCCACATCCTGGCGGTGGACGACCAGCCGGACAACCTCCGGGTCCTTTCCCTGGAGCTGCGGAGCCACCCCTTCATCCTCACCCTGGCCGCCAGCGCGGAGGAGGCCCTGGCCTACTGCGCCCGCCAGCAGTTCGAGGGCATCCTGCTGGATGTCAGCCTGCCGGGGACCGACGGCGTGGAGCTCTGCAGCCGCATCCGGTCCGGCGCCCTGAACGCCCGCACGCCCATCATCTTCCTGAGCGCCCTGCGGGTCGGGGACGACTGGGTGGCCAAGGGCCTCGGCGCCGGCGGCCTCGACTACCTCACCAAGCCCTACGCCTTCCAGGAACTCCTGGCCAAGCTCAAGCTCATGGTGCGCCTCTGCCGACAGGAGCTGGCCCTGGTGAACGAGGCCCGCCAGCGCACGTTGCTGGAGGTGGCCGGGGGGGCGGCCCATGAGCTGGCCCAACCCCTGGCCACCGCCCGGATCCTGGCGGACCTGCTGGTGGACGGGGGCGGAACCC
>JBGASS010000034.1:0-15675 GCA_044229555.1 Holophagaceae bacterium | reverse complement strand
GTACATGACGCCCCGGCGATCCTGGACTGCCACCCAGGTCTGGCTGGAGGCCCTGAACTGCTCGGGCTCGTAGTTGGTGAGGATCGGAGCCCCGAGGTTCGGCACCTGGCCCATGGCGAGGCCCCCCAGAGCCCACACGAGCATCGCCAGAACGGCGCCCTTGGCCGTCATCCACGATCCCGTGGCATTGCTGGCCCGCCCTTCGGCCTGCCGGGACAGCGGGCAAAGGGTCTGGCGAGGGAGCCCCGGTCACGCGCCTCCGCAGGGGTTGGGCTGCAGGCCGCACCGGGCCGGGACAACACGGACAAGGCGCTCGCGCCATCCCGGATAGCCAGGGTATGCGAGCTCGCCCACGAGGAATCTCCAGTGACCAACATCGCTTGCTTTCAGAGGTGCGAAATCATGGCAGGAGCTGGAAATCGGGGAAGCTAAAACAGCGGTTTGGATTATTCCGTTACCGGGATTCCTGATACTCAGGTTTCCGGGTCCGGGCGGCCAGCTTGAAGGGACCCGGTGACATCCTGCCCCGGGTGATAGGGCTGGGCGGCCGCGGAGCCTGATCTTCCCCTGCGCGAAAGCGTTGAGTGGCTGGGAGCGCGCGCACGGCCCGCGTTGAGGCCGATGAGGCCATGCGCGATCCAAGGCCGGGCCCCTGGGTGGAAGGATGGAGGCTGCCGAGGGAAGCATGAGGGACACCCGCGCGCCAGGGCTGACCCGCGAATTGCCCCGCATCCTCCTCCGGGAAAGGCCGGGACCCTGAACCTGCCGCCGCCGTGGAATCATGGACCGGCGGAGGCGCAGATGAAAGAGACGCTGGTCCCGGGGCTGACGCACGAGCACCGCTTCAGGGTCACGGCCGCCAAGACGGTGCCGGCCCTCTATCCGGAGGCTCCGGGCTTCCTCGCCATGCCGGAGGTCTTCGCCACGGGCTTCCTGGTGGGCTTCCTGGAATGGGCCGCCGTGGAGCTCGTCGCGCCACACCTGGACGAGGGAGAGCAGACCCTGGGGACCCACATCGCCGTGAGCCACGAGGCCGCCACGCCGCCGGGCTTCGAGGTCACGGCCCGGGTGGAGCTGGTGCGGGTGGAGGGCCGGCGCCTGGGCTTCGAGGTGGAGGCCAGCGATGGCGTCGACCTGATCGCCCGCGGCACCCATGAGCGGACGGTGATCCTGCGCTCGAAGTTCGACGCGAAACTGCGCCAGAAGCTCGACCAGGTGGCCCGATGATCCAGGACCTGCGTGTGATGCTCCTCCGCGACCTGGCCACCCTGGCCCGGGAGGTGGACCTCTATCCCGACGACGGCAGCCTCTGGAAGGCCGTGCCGGGCCTCGCCAACGCCGGCGGCAACCTGGCCCTGCACCTCTGCGGCAACCTGCGGCACTTCATCGGCGCGACCCTCGGCGGCACGGGCTACGTCCGTGACCGGGACGCGGAATTCGCCGACCGGGACTTGGCGAAGGCCGCCCTCCTCGCCGAGATCCAGGCGACGCACCAGGACGTGGACGCGACCCTCTCCGCCTTCCCGCCGGCGCGGCTGCAGGAGCCCTTCCCCATCGCCTTCGCCGGGCAGCACCTGGGCACCGGCGCCTTCCTCCTCCACCTCGCGAGCCACCTCGCCTTCCACCTGGGACAGGTGGACTACCACCGCCGCGCCGCCACCGGGGAGGCCCGGGGCGCCGGGGCCGTGGCCATCTCCGAGCTCCTGCCTCCGGCCGCCGGGGCCTAGGCGCCCGTGGGCGGCGGCTTCCTCCCCGACCTGGATCCCCGCAAGCGGATCGCGTCGTTCTTCCTGCTGCCGGACTGCAACATGGCCTGCACCTTCTGCGGCAGCGAGACCGATTTCGCGGTGATGTCGAAGGTCCAGGCGGAATCCGCGCTGGTGGAGCTGGCGGCCCAGGGTCTCCGCAACGTCGTGCTGGGGGGCGGCGAGCCCTTCCTGTGGCCCCACGGCCTGCGGGATCTGGCGCGCCTGGCCAAGGGCCTGGGCTTCACCGTGCAGGTCTGCACCAACGGGATCCACCTGCCCCTGGGCTTCGAGGGGCTGGCGGAATTCGACCGCTTCATCCTCCCCCTGGAGGCGCTGGATCCGGCCGTCCACGACCGCCTGCGGCACCATCCCGGCGGCCATCACGCCGTGGTGATGGCGCGCCTCCAGGCCCTGGTGGAGGCGCGCCGCGAGCTCACGGTCTCGACGGTGGTCACGAAGCAGAACCTCCAGGAACTGCCGGCCCTGGCCGCCTTCCTGGGCGGGCTGAAGGGGCGCGGCGCCCGGCTGCACGCGTGGCACCTCTACCGCTTCCTGCCGGTGGGCAGGTCCGGGGCCCGCCACGCCGCCACCCTGGCCACGGACTTCCCCACCTACGCCCAGGCGGTGGACGGCGCGCGGAAGGCGGACCTGGGCTTCCCGGTCTACCGCCGCAGCGACATGCTGCACGCCTCCAGCGTGGCCTATGTGTGGGCGGAGGAGGGTGGGCTGAGGCTGGGCGCCTGAGTTCCGGCGCCCCGGCGGCGGCTCAGGCCGGGCGGTGCTGGAGCACCACGCCGTGTTCGCCGCGGAGGCGGGGGTTCCGGAGCGGCGCGGCGCCCACCGCCTCGCCGCAGAGGGCTTCGAGGATGGTTTCCGCCTCGGCCGCCGTTTCGAAGCGGATCTCCGTCTCCACCCGTTCCACCATGCGGAAGCCTTCCTCCTCGAGGAGGGCCCGCACGCCGGGCTCCGCGCCGTAGCCGGCCCGGGCGCGCAGCTCCTGGAACTCGCCTTCCCAGTGGTTCTCCACGAGCCAGACGCCGGCGCCGGGGCCGGGGCGCAGGACCCGCGCGGCCTCCCGCAGGGCCGCGACGCGGGTTTCGGGCCGCAGGTAGGCCAGCACCCAGGTGGCGAGGACGCGGTCCACGCTGCGGCCCTTCAGCGGCAGCGCCTCCCCGCGGGCCCGCAGGAGCCACGGGGCCGCGCCGTCCCGCCGGGCCAGGGCGAGGAGGGCGAGGCTGGGATCCGTCGCCAGATAGCGGTCGCAGCGGGCCGCGAGCTGGGCGGTGTAGCGGCCCGTGCCGCAGCCCACCTCCAGGGCCGTCGTCCCTGCCAGGCGCGCGCGGCGTTCGAGGCGCGCCGCGATGCGGCCCTCCGGGTCCTCCGCGCGGCAGAAGGCCGCGAAGCTCCGGTCGCTCCCGGTAGACGCGGGGCCCGTGTTCGGGGGCGGGCATGGGACTCGGGCTCGGGCCAGGGGTGCCTGGGTGCGGGTGGGGACGCGGCGGCGCTGAACCCGCCTCAGAAGGCCACGTTCTTCATGAGCATGTCCTGGTGGGAGTAGGCGTTGCCCTTGGTCCCGCGCCGATGGTGATGGCGCCGGTCTGGTTGTTCTTGTTGACGTAGGCGGGGTAGACCGTGGCCAGCTCGGCGTTCTTGCGGACCACCACGTAGACCAGCAGCACCGAATTGTCGTAGTGGTACCAGCTGCCGTTGTTGTAGTTCGACTCCTTGCGGCGCTCCCAGTCGCCCTTGAGGAAGCGCACGCCGAGCACCTGGTCGGCGGGGTAGAGCTCCTTCCACTTCGCCAGCAGCTGCCCCTTCAGCTGGCCCTTGTCGCCGCCGTGGTAGGCCTCGGCGGGCAGGCGGAAGGCCGCGGCGGCCTGGCGGCGCTGTACTGCTCGGAAAGCCGCGCCACCTGGGCCATGGCGGAATCGAGGGAGGCCTTCGCCTTCGCGGCCTCCGCGCCGCGCCCTGCCCCCGAATTCGGCGAGGAGCTTCTCCCCCTCCTTGATCTGCTGGTAGGTGCCGGAGCTCTCGCTGAAGTAGTTGGGGTTCATCTCCTTCAGGCCCTTCTCGGCGAATTCGACGGCCCGCCGCCCCTTCAGCTCCGCGAGGCCCAGCATGAGCGGCGTCATCTTCGCCATGCCCGCTTCGAAGTTGGGGTGCTTCTTCAGTTCGGCGTGGCTGGATTCGAACCAGCGGCGGCCGCCCTCCAGCTCCTTGATCTTCTCCTCCACGCTGCGGGACCCGGCGAGGATGCCGGCGTCCTCGGCGAGGTTGGCGGACCAGGTCTCGAAGGTCTGCTTCGTGAAGGGGTGCAGCTTGACCCCCGGATCCACGGCGGTGGCGAGGGCTCCTCCGCCGCCCTTCACCAGGGCGGCCTTCTCCTTGACCTTGCCGCGGACCTGCTCGACGTAGGCCCGCAGGTCCGTCACCGCGGGCTGATCCCCCAGCACCGCCGCGATGGACAGCACGAGCTTGTCGGCCTTCTGGGCGAGCTGGGCGCTCGCCCTTGCCGTCCAGCAGGGCGGTCTTCTGCTGCTTCACCGCGGCGTCGGCGAAGACCAGGCCGCCACCGCCGTGATTTTCGCGAGCTTGATGCGCAGCAGCAGCTGGCGCTGAGGGACTCCTTGTAGTCGGGATGGCGCTCCAGCACCTGCTTCTCTCTCGAACCATTCTTCGAGGCCTCCAGCACCGGCAGGGCCTTGTCCGGATCGCCCCCGGGCCGGCTGGCGGCCTCGGCGCCGTCCAGCTTCAGGCGCCACTCGGCGGTGAGCTGGGCCGTGTAGGGATGGATCTTGATTCCTGGCCGGCGAGGCCCGGGGTCAGGGGCGGGCAGAGCCAAGGCGAACAGGAGCAGGGCAGGGCGGCGTCCGCGGGGCATGGCGGGATCCTCGTGTGGGGTGAGCCATGGTAGGCAGGGCGGCCCTCCCGGGGAAGGCGAAGTTCCCGCCGCCCTCAGTCCAGCCCCAGCTCCTCGAGCCGCTCCTCGCCGATGCCGAAGGCGTGGGCGACCTCGTGCATCACCGTGATGGCGATCTCCTCGGCGAGCTGGTCCGGGTCGGGAAAGTCAGCCTCCAGGGGCCCCCGGAAGATCAGGATGCGGTCCGGCAGCAGCCCCGGATCGGCGCCGCGCTCGGTGAGGGGCGTGCCCACGTAGACGCCGTAGAGCTCTTCGCCGGGATCCAGGCCGAGGGAGGCCAGCAATTCCGGCTCCGGCCAGTCCATCATCTCGAGGCGCACGCGCTCCAGGTGGGCCCGGAAATCCGCCGGGATCGCTTCCAGGGCCTGTTCGACCAGGCGGGGGAAGGGGTCCCGGGAGGGGTGGCGCATGGGCCATTGTGGACCTGGAGCCGGGGCCGAGGCCGAAGGCTTGGTGGGTTTCCTTCGGGGGACCTCCGGAGCCGGCACTTGTGACTGAGGTCATCGCGGGGGTGACCGAGGCTGGACCACGTTCCACCCTAGTTCGGAATCTTTGGGGGAAGCACCCGGCTCCAGGCGCGCGTCCCAGCGACCGTGCCCGGTCCCAAGGCGACCCCGGGGCCGTCTCCCCTCGCCCGAGACGCCTTGCTCCGAAGTCCCCATGCGCCATCTCGTCTACGTCAGCTCCGCCACCCGCGACTTCAGCGTGACGGAACTGTCCGCCATGCTCGCCGCGTTCCGGGAGAACAACGCCCGCCTGGGCATCACGGGAATGCTCCTCTACAAGGACGGCCACTTCATGCAGCTCCTGGAAGGCGAAGCCGAGCCCCTGGAGGAGCTCTACCGGCGCATCATCCGGGACCCGCGGCACCGGGGGGTGATCACCCTGCTGGACCAGGAAGTCCCCGAAAGGTCCTTCGGGGAGTGGAGCATGGCCTTTCCGGATTTCGGTTCCGGGGAGATCCAGGCGATGCCCGGCTACAGCAGCTTCCTCCAGACCTCCCTCCGGGATCCGGCCCTGCTCAACCCGTCGACCGCGGTGCAGCTCCTGCGCTCCTTCCGGGGCATCCTGGGGAAGCAGCCCTGAGGGGCCGGCCTCAAGGCTTCGGGAGATCCCGGGTGGATTCGAACACGACGGTGCGCTGGCCCTTCTGCGTGAGTTTCCCGATGTAGGTGGCCCGTCGGGCCTCGGCGTCCACCTTGATGGTGGCCTCGAGCCGCGCGCCACTGGTGGGCTCGTCCACGGAGCCGTGGGCAGCCTTTCCCGGCATGGCCCGGAAGGGCGGCGTGCGCAGGGTGCCCATGCTGATCTGGTCCGTCACCGAGGCGATGCACACGTACCCCGCCGTGGCGTCCCGCTCGATCCGCAGATCGAAGGCATAGCGGCTGTAGTTCGAGCCATCGGCGGTCTCGGGCTTCTGGCAGGCGGACTGGGAGGCGAGGGCCAGGACGGCGAGGGCGGACGCAAGGAAGGGGCGGGACACGGGGACCTCCGGGAAAGCTCTGGCCTCAGCTGAACACAGTTGGGGCTGGAGGGGTTCGATTGTCCCTTCCAACTTCCCTCCGGCGCTCCGCCCCCGGGATCCCTGTTCATCCCCGGCCGGATTTGGCCTACCTTTCCATGCAGACGGACCCGGAGGCCCCATGGAACTGCCCAAGCCCGGCGAACACCATCTCCGCCTCGCAAGGCTGGCGGGCTCCTGGCGCGGGGAGGAGCGCTACCAGCCCTCGCCCATGTTTCCCGGCGGCGGCACCGCCCAGGCCACGGTGGAGAACCGGATGGCGCTGGACGGCTTCGCCCTGGTCCAGGACTACAGCCACGCGCTGGAAGGCCGCACCACCTTCTCGGGCCACGGGGTCCTGCGCTGGGACCCGGCGGCGGCCCACTACGTCTTCACCTGGTTCGATTCCGGAGGCGGCCATCCGGTGGAATTCCGCGGCGGCTTCGAGGGCGACGTGCTGGCCCTGGAAGCGAGCACCCCCCAGGGCCACATGAAGGCCACCTGGGACCTGGGCGAACCCGGCGTCTACCGCTACGTGATGAAGGTGTCCCAAGACGGGGACCAGTGGTTCCCCTTCATGGAATCCACCTGCCGGAAAGCCTGTCCGAGGACGCCGCCGCCGGCCCGGAGGCCGGCGGCGGAACGGGGAATCGAATCCCCGGGGCCTGGATGTGCTCCAGCAGCGGGTGGTCGCCAGCGGACAGGTGTTGGTCACGCAGCCGATGAGCTTCCGGGACGGCGTGGGGCACTGGTAGAGCGCGCAGCCGCAGGTCATGCCGACGGTGGGGCCGGCTGGCGACGCGCGGGGTTTCATCCTCATTCAACTGGCGGAGGGTTTCGCGGGAGAGCTTGAGTTTGTCCTGGGATCTCCTGGGAACGGCCGGGACGCCGCTGGAAGGAAAAGTCTGAGGACCGGCCAGGGCCGGGGCAGATCCACTTCGGCGCCTTTCGCGCCCAGCCACCCCGGGCTGGAGTGCTTCCACTCCCGGGCGCGGTGGACCTGACCGGCCCGGTGCGGGAGCCGTAGGTTGGATCAAACCCCACGGCCCCACGGCCCCGAAACCTGGAGACACCATGAAGAAGCTCGCCTCACCACAAAACCCTCAAGCTCCTCGAGACCGGGGAACTGCTCCAGATCGACGGCGGCAGGATCAACCTGGACCATTCCGGCTGTGAGAAGACGGGCTGCTGCCGTCCCCCCCAGTCCAACTCCCACTGCTTCGCGGGCTGCTAGTGTCGGGCACTGCCTAGACCGGTTGCCTCCCCGGGCTGGCAAGGTAGGGGGCCGGCCATCCGGCCGCCGCACGTTGGAACGAAAGGGCCCGGCCAGACTGGCCGGGCCCTTTTGCTATCCTGGCGCAACCCCTCATGCGCCCTCGCGAACTTGTCCTGCCCCTGGATCCGGAGGCCCCCGAGCCTCTGTACCGCCAGTTGATGGCCGGGCTCCTGGAGGCCATCCGCCAGGGACGGCTGCGGCCGGGCGCCCCCCTGCCCAGCACGCGCGACCTCGCCGAACGGTGCGCTGTGAACCGGAACACGGTGCTTGCGGCGTTCCGGGAGCTGACCGCGGAAGGCTGGATCGAAGCGCGGCCGGGCAGCGGCAGTTTCGTCGCCCGGCATCTCCCCGAGGACCAGGTCCAGGCGGCCCTCCCTCCCGACCTCGGCGGCGAGGCTGGCTTCGACCTTCGCTCGCACCTCGACGCGCTGTCCCAGGGCGGGCCGGAGGGGCTGGACCTCCGGGAGGCGTGGCCCGATGCGCGGCTCCTGCCCGGGGACCTGCTGGCGGAGGCCTACCGCACGGCCCTCAACTACCGGGCCTCGGAGGTGCTGCGGCCCCGCCCGGGCGGGGAGCCCGCCTTCCAGCGCGCCCTGTTGCCCTGGCTGGGGGAGCGCCGGGGCCTCTGGACCAAGGCCGGCCACGTGCTCGAGACCCGCGGGGAGCGCGGGGCCCTCGAGGTCGCCCTGCGGGGCCTCCTGCGCCCCGGCGGCCGGCTCGCCCTCGCCTTCGAAGCGCTTCCCGGCCTGCAGGCGCGCATGGCGGGGTGGGGCTTCCACGCGGAACGGCTTCCCGCGGATGGCGAAGGCCCCCGGGTGGAGGGTCTCGCCGAGGGCGGCCCGGGCCTGGTGCTCGTGCCGCCCCGCCTGGGTCCCGGGCCCCAGCCCTGGAGCCCGGAACGCCGGCAGGCCCTGCTGGCCCTCGCCCGGGAGCGGCGCATCCCGGTGGTGGAGCTGGAAGGCCCATGGGAACTGCACGGGGGACCGCGCCCGCCCCTTCCCTTGGCGGCGGAGGATCCCCACGGCGTCTGCCTCACCGTCGGCGGCTTCGAGGGGATCCTGGCGCCGGGGCTGGCCCTGGGCTACCTGGTGGGGCCGCCGGGTCCCATCCAGAGCCTGTCCCGGCTGGCGGCGCGCCTCGATCTCCTGGGCGATCCCCTCCTGGCGGCGGCGCTGGCGGGCATCATGGCGGACGGGTCCCTCGCCGCCCTGCTGCGGCGCCTTCGCCAGACCTGCCGGAGCCGGGGCGAGGCCGCCGCGGCGGTCCTGGCCGAAGCCCTGTCCCGCCTTCCGGGTGGAAGTGCCGCCCATGGGCCTGGGCCTATGGCTGCATCTGCCGGCGCACTTGGACGGACGGGGTTGGCTCCGCGCCTGCCGCGCCCTGGGCCTGAGGCTGCCGGATCCAGGGGCCGAGGGGCGCGCGCTCTACCTGGGCTTCGGCGCCTTTGAACCGGCGACCTTCGCCCAGGCCGCCCGGCTCATGGCCCGGGCCCTCCAGGGGCCTTGAGGGGCGCGCGGTTCCGCAGCCGTCCCAGGGCGTCCAGCCTTTCCCGGAAGGCGGTATGGGGCCCATCCTTCCGGATGCGGAGTTCCACCTCCGCGATGGCCGCGCGCAGCGCGGCGGGATCCTCGGACTGGCCCCGCCGCCGCCGCGCCTCCGCATCGGCGAGGAACCAGTCCACCCAGGCTTCCAGCCGCCCCGGAGCCTGGGGATTCACCTGGTAGCTGGCCCTCAGGGGGCCCAGGGAGACGTCCAGGAATTTCCGGGGATCCCGCTTCTGGCGCAGGAGCTCCTCGGCGATCTCCAGGTCCAGCTGGGCGATGGCGAAGCCCGCCTCCGCCGCGGGCAGGCCGGAGGGCAGGTCCGACCGGTAGCGCCGGGCCTCGGGGCCGTCCACCGCGGCTCCGGCGGCCCAGGCCACCAGCATGGCCTCGTGGTAGAGGCGCCGGCGGGCCATACGGAGGCCGCCCTCCTCCGGGCCTTCGGCCTCGGCCTCCCGCAGGGCGGCGAGGGCCCGGTCCAGGGCCTCCCGGGCGGGGAGGCCGTGGCTCCGCCGCAGGGCCGCCCTCCGCCGCAGGCCGTCGAGGAGGAACTTCCGCGCGAGCATCAGGTCCGGCTGCAGGGCGCGGGCCCGGGCGAAGGCCGCCACCGCCCGGTCCAGCATCGCCTCCGCGGCGCCCACCTGGCCCTCCATCTCGAGGATGTGGGCCTCGGTGAAGCAGAGCCAGCCCTCCGTCAGCCGCAGGGAGGGATCGCTGCGGGCCGCCTCCTGCGCCCGTTCCAGGGCCGACCAGGCCCGCGCCAGCTGGGAGCGGGCGAAGGCCATGTTCCCGGATCCGATGCAGACCTGGGCCTTGTATTCCCAGTACGCGGCGAGGATGCGCCAGGGCAGCACTTCCCAGGGCTGGGCCGCGGGCGCGACGAGGGCCTCGGAGGCCAGGCGCTCCGCATCGGCGGGACGGCCTTCGATGTCCGCCCGCAGCGCTTCGAGCACCCGGGCCACGTCGGGCTTCTCCTTCGCGCCCCGGGCCAGCAGCTCGGCGGCGGGGAGGGCGAATTGACGGCGCAGCTCGGCTACCGCCGGATGGTGGGGGGCCCGGCTCAGGTCCACCTGCAGGTTGCGGAGGGCGTCCAGGTAGGCGCCGGCCCGGGCCAGGCCCAGGGCTTCGGCGCATTCCGGGCTGCGCATCCCCCGCGCCCAGGCCTTCTCCAGGCCGTCCTGGCCCTCCCTGTCCTCCCCCAGGAGCTGATGGGCGCGGCCCAGGGCGAACCAGCCTTCTCCCTGGGCTTCGGAATCCAGGGCCGCCATGGCGCGCTCGATCTCCGCCATGCGGCCCCGGACCTGTTTGACGAGGGGCCGCCGATCGTGGGGCGGGGAGAGGTGGCTGTAGCGCAGCAGCGACTCCACGACCTGGAGATCCTGGCCGAAGCGCTGGGCCAGGCGGGCCTGGTGGCGGGCCTGGAGGCGCAGGCGCAGGAACTGGGCGCCTCCCAGGGCCAGGCCGGCGAGGCCCAGCGCCAGGGCCGCGGCGCCCCACCGGTGGCGCCGGGTCCAGAGGCGGGTCCGGCGCCAGGGGGAGGTCCGGAGGCCGGGGAGGGGACGGCCGTCCCGGAGGGCCTGGAGGTCGAAGGCCAGGGCCTGGGCGCTGGGGTGCCGCCGGCCGGGATCCAGCGCGGTGGCCTTGGCGAAGAGCCGGGCCGCATCCCCCGCAGGCGGGGATCCCCGGCCTCGTGGGGCAGGCGTCGAGTGAGCACCTGGTGCAGCAGCACCCCCAGGGCATAGACGTCGGCGGCGGGGCCCGGCTGCACGAGGCCGCCCTGGAACAGCCAGGGCTGGCGTAGGGGGGCGTGCCCCCTACCCGGCGCCTCCCGGCCCGCCAGGCCAGTCCGAAATCCCCCACCCGCACCCGCGGCCGGCCTCCCCCTCCGGGCGCTCAGCAGCAGGTTTCCGGGCTTGAGGTCGAGGTGGACCAGGCCCTCGAGATGGGCGGCGTGGACCGCCTCGCAGGTCTGGACGAGCAGGTCAGCCGGGCGCCGGGATCCAGGCCCGGCAGGGCCTCCTTCAGGGCCGGCCCCTCGATCCAGGCCAGGGTGGGAGGTCTCGCCCCCAGCTCGCCCACCTCCGTGCACCGGGCAGATGCCCGGATGGGCCACCTTGGCCTGGGCGCGGCCCTCCCGCAGCAGCCAGTCCCGCTGGAGGGGGCTGTCCCAGCGCAGGAACTTGAGGGCCACCTCCCGGTCCAGCAGGGTGTCCCTCGCCCGGTAGACGCGCCCCTGGCCGCCCACGGCGACGAGGCTGAAAGTCCTTGGCAGCCCCAGCTGCTGGGGAGCCCCGGGGTTCGGGACTGCCGCCCGGATCCTCCCTGTCCGCGGGGCCGCCAGGCGCGGGGCCCGCGCCCTCCACCCAGGCCGCGGTCCAGGCGCCCGGACGCCACGCGAGGGTGCGCGGGATGCGGCCCCCACACCGCCGAGGGCGCCCGGATCCAGGCCGCCTCCGGCCTCCCGGCAGTGACCGCCTTCCTCGGACAGGCCAGGGCGAGAGGCGCAAGGCGGGCGAGATCCGCGGGAAAGTGCATCCAGATCGGCCGGCCTGCATGGCGACCGCGGCCGGGAACGGCCTCAGCCGGTCTCCGCCGGGAAGGCGGGGAGCCCCGCCTCCTTCATCCCGAACACCTTTTCGTAGGTGATCCAGTGGGCGGCGAAGGTGAGGGGCATGACCAGGAAGGCGCCGACGTAGCAGAAGAGCAGGCCGACGAAGGTGAGGAGGAAGGTGAAGAGGGCGAGGCCCACGAGGCCGCCCAGGTTGGCCATGGCGGCGCGCATGCTCAGCTTCACTGCGTCCAGTCCCGACGCGCCGCGGTCGGCGATGAGGGGGAAGGCGAAGGTGAAGAAGAGGCTCACCAGCATGGAGGCCAGCATCATGAAGGCGATGGCCCCCGCGTAGAGGAGGCACGCGCCGGCCGCCAGGCCGCCCCCGGCGCCGCCGCGGGTGCTGGACGCGGCCGCGGCCATGCCCGCCGCGCCGAAGATGGCCCCGAACATCACCACGAACACCAGGGGCAGCACGATCACCAGGCTCGCCGCCATCATCAGCAGCGCGGCCACGAAGGCGTCGATGAAGCGGTCGAAGCCCTTGAAGAGCAGTTCGAACTTCACTTCCTCGCCCCGGGCCAGCGCCCGGTGGCAGAGGTAGATGCCCACCATCATCGGCCCCATCATCAGCCCCATGGGCGCGAGCCCGCCCAGCAGCACGCCCACGGCGGTGACGCCGAGGAAGAGCCAGTACTGGGCCCGGATGCGGGACCAGGCTTCCTGGTAGGTGGCGAGAGGGGCGATGGCGGCGCGGGTGAAGGGGATGGGCTCGGTCATGGGGGGCTCGGGGCTGGCCTCCAGCTGAACACAGGGCGGCGGCTGTGCCCAGGGGGGCCGGCTTAGGCCATCAATACTGCCCGTAGCGCCCCTTCACCGAATCGAAGAGCTTCGCCGGGTCGTAGCCGAGGCCGCCCTTGAAGACGAGTTCGACCTTCTCGATGGCCTCGATGCTCTCCGCCGGGTTGCCGCGCACGACCAGGAGGTCGGCATCCATGCCGGGGGCGATGGCGCCGATGCGGTCCTGGATCCCCAGGAAGACGGCGCCGTTGTGGGTGGCGATGCGGATGGCCTCCACGGGCGTGAAGCCGGCCTCGACGAGCAGTTCCACTTCCCGCCAGTCGCTGATCCCGGGGATCGTCCCGCCGTTGCCGGTGGGGTCGCAGCCGGCGATCAGCAGCCCTCCGGCGGCGACGAAGGCGCGTTCCAGCGCCATGGCGCGCCTGAAGGTGGCGAGGGGACCTTCAGGGGATCGTCCGGCGGCACGGGCCCGGGCGTAGAGGAAGGCCTCCCGGGCCTGGGGACTCATGACGTCCAGCGCCAGGGGCCGGAGGGGCGGACGGCTGGGCACCATGTGCTCGAAGACGGGCAGGGTGGAGGTGACGGCGATCTTCTTGGCGATCAGCTTGGTGAAGAGGGCCTTTGCCACCG
The DNA here is from genome assembly GCA_044229555.1 of Holophagaceae bacterium. Taxonomy (GTDB): domain Bacteria; phylum Acidobacteriota; class Holophagae; order Holophagales; family Holophagaceae; genus JADJVL01. The sequence continues at coordinate 2,710 of JBGASS010000034.1, read as the reverse complement.
GGCCTTCGGGGTCCATGGCGTTGGACGTGGTGCCCAAGGGGGAGCTCGAGGGCTTGTCGGGCTGTTTGCCGGGGTCGAGCTGGGTGTTGACGAGGAAGCCGTGCTCCAGGTTGTCGATGCCCAGATCCGCGGCCTCGTCGTAGGTGACGGAACCGAGGTGGCCGGTGACCTTGAGGCCGCGGGCATGGGCGGCGTCGCAGGCCGCCTTCAGCTCGGCCCGGGTGATGTGCATGTAGGCCTTGAAGGAGGTGGCGCCCTGGTCGGCCCAGTAGTTCACGAAGCGCGTGGCGTCCTCGGCGCCCTTGAGCGGGTGCATCTGCAGGAAGGGGCTGCCGGTCCCTTCGAGGTAGGGCGCCGTGACGTGGATGTGGGGCCCGATGAGCCGGCCCTCGTCCACGAGGCGCTTCAGGTTCAGGTCCGAATAGGGCTCCACGCTGCCCGTGGTGCGGATGGTGGTGACGCCGGCCGCCAGGTAGAGGCGCGGCGCCGAGAAGGTCATCTGGGGCACCAGCACCGGGCCCTCCGACGAACCGTCCGCGCGCAGGTTGGGGCGTGCGATGTGGAAGAGGTGATCGTGCATGCCCACCAGCCCCGGGATGACCGTCGCGCCGCGGAGATCGAGGACGGTCTGCCCAGTGGCCGCGGGCACATCGGCGCCGGGGGTGATGCTGGTGATCTTCCCGGCCTCGATCACGAGGTTGCGATCCTCCACCGGCGGATTGCCGAGGCCGTCGATGACGCGCACATGGGTCAGCACCACGCGGGGCGCGTCCACTTTGATGAAGCGGGCGACGTCGGGGTGGCGCTGCGGGACTGGAGCGGCGGGCTGGGCGAAGGTCGCGAAGGAGGTCAGGGCGAGGGCGAGCGTGGCCAGGGCGCGGCGCATGGGGGCTCCGGGGAAGGCTCCACCCTAGCGCGTCCGGAGGGCAGGCCGCGCCGAAGGGGGGGACGAAATGTCCCCCCCCAGGTGCGGAACGGGGCCTCAGGCGCAGAGGATGTTGGAGGGCAGGCAGTCCGCGAAGGACACGCATTCGAAGGTCACGCAGCGGCAGCTGTTGTTCCCCTTCGAGGCTTCGCAGGTGACGGTGAAGCCGCAGTACTTGGTGCCGGCCCCCTGCACCAGGCCGGGCTCGCCGAGCACCTTCAGGGTCTCCTTGTTGAGGTTGAGCTTCTTCGTGGCCATGACGGCTCCTTGGGTTCAGGGGATCGCCCCTGATGAGACCCAACGGCAGGGTGAGACACGTGGATGGCGGGGTACGGATCCGTCTTCGAGGCGTGCGTTGGGGGGCCCTGAACCGAACAATTTCACGGACGAGGGGATGGAGTGGCGCCGGGCGGCAGGTAGGCGCATCAGCAGCCAGGTCGGCTTGCCGCATCCATTCTCAGGCATTGAGCGGACCGAGGTGGGGATCGGCCTTCCCGCGCACGCGATCTGATTCGGAGCCTGTCAAAGGAGGGGGGCAAATTGCCGCCCCCCTTCTCTTGCGGATATCCCATTGGGATATACAATTGGCCGGAAGGAGGCGGCCATGGACCCCGTTCGCCTGAAGTTTTTCAAATCCGGCAATTCCAGGGCGCTGCGGATTCCCAAAGCCCTGGGGCTCGAGGATGTCGAGGAGGTGATGGTCTTCCGCGAAGGGGAGGCCCTGGTGCTCAAACCCGCAGATGCCTGGCCCGAAGGCTTCTTCGAGGCAGAGCCCATTCCCGACTTCACCGTGCCGGCGCGCCAGGGGAGCGCCGAGGCCGAAGCCCGCCGGCGCAGGCTGGGGATACGGGCATGAGCTTCCTCCTCGACACGGACTTCTGCGTCCATGTGCTCCGCGGCCGGCCCTGGGCCCGGGCGGCGCTGGCCGCCGTGAAGCCCTCGGACGTGGCCATCAGCGCCATCACCCTGGCGGAACTGGAAGTGGGCAAGCGGCTGGATCCCAAGCGCGCCGGCCCCGTGGACGCCTTCCAGAAGGCCGTCCCGGTCCTGGCCTTCGGCCCCTTCGAAGCCGAGCGGTTCGGCCGCGTCCAATCTGTCCTGATCCAAAGCGGCACCAAGATCGGCGACATGGACGCCCTCATCGCCGCCACGGCGCTGGCCAGCGGGAGGGTACTGGTCACGGGGAACCTGAGGCATTTCGAGCGGGTGCCGGGGCTCAAGATCGCCGACTGGGAGGCTCGACCGCCGCGGGGGACGAAGCGATAGGCACTCGAACGGAGGGAAATCCGACGATAGAGCCGCCACGATCAGGATGTTCGCCCGAGGCTTTCGGACGTAAGGGGGCGATTGAAACTCAAGGATTCGCTCGACTGTCGTCGAGCGGAAGGTTGCCTCCAGACCCAGTGTTCAGCCAGGTCGTCGGTGCTTTTCTCGCAAGGTGCGCTGGATTGCCTTGTCTACGTTCACACGCCCCTGGCTCTTCGCTGGGTGAAACTGGAAGAGCTCCTCCAGGGTGTGCTTCAACGGCTTGATGTGAATTGAGCCCTCTGGTCCGAGTGTAAAACGAAGGTTCATGCCCTCGTGCAAGCCTAGCGCGTCTCGGATTGCTTTCGGGATGACGAGTCGGCCCTTGCTGGAGAGCGTAGCCCGCGCGGTGAGGACTTCCGGCATTGACGTTCGACACAGATCAATCATTTGGAGTTCCGCATCCAACCTACAGCCTGAAATCGACGCTCCACGGTGGAGGATCAGCGTACATTCTGGGTTATGCCCAGTGACAAATTG
>JBGASS010000033.1:0-12933 GCA_044229555.1 Holophagaceae bacterium | reverse complement strand
GAGGACGGAACCGACGAAGGCCAGCGCGTTCGCACTCAGTTGCTTGCCCGCCTCCTGGGGCACGGCGATCAGCGCGCCGCTCACGTCGCCCTCCGCCAGGTTGGCGACGATCTTCGAGCCCACGTCGCAGATCGTGAGGGCCTTCCCGAGGCGCTCCAGCTTCACCGCCAGGTCCCCGCAGCGGGCCTTGAAGGCCGCCACCTGCCCGCCCTTGTCGGAGCCCTGGAACATCGACCGCACCTCGGCGCGCTTGAGGACGGAGCCGTCCGGCGCCTTCCCCGCCGCCAGGTTCTTGAAGCGCGCCGCCGCGAGGTCCAGGGCTTCGCCGGTGCCCTCGTGGCTGGCGATGGCGCCGGTGGTCGCGATGGCCTGCTTGACCTCCGGGGGCAGATCCAGATCCTGGGCGGCGCCCCGGGGATCCAGGGACACGGTGCCGCTCCGGACCTGGGCCGGGAGGCCGGGACCAAAGAGGGCGAGGGCCAGGACGGGCAGGAAGTTCACGGCTCGGCCGGCCATGGGGCACCTTGGGAAGCGGACCCCAGGATGGCCTCCGGACCCGCGGCGGCCAAGCCGGCGCCTTGTGACTTCCACGACATCTCCCGACCGCCGCCCGTGGCCCAGAATGGCGGAACCCTTCCAGGCGAGGGATCCCATGCCCCAGCAGCCTCCGGCCCCCCCGGACCGCCCGCGCGTCATCAGGGCGGCCGGGGGCGCGCCTTCGGAACCCGATCAGGCGGCGAGGACGCTGCTCGAAGCCTTCGACGCGGCGGACCGCCAGGGCAGCCATCCCGCCAGCCTCGCCATCCAGTGGGACGACGCCACCCTGGCCCTGGACCTTCAGGCCTGGCGCGGCTTCAAGGAAGGGAGCCTGAGCCTTGAGGCCGGGCGACGGCGGCTGCAGATCCAGTCGACCGGCGACCCGGACGCAGGTGCGGCGAAGCGCCGCGCGGGGGCCGAGGCTCGGCCAGCGCCGGCGGCCCCGCCCCGGGGGCCTCCGCGCCGTCTTCCTTGCTGTCCGTGGAGACCCTGAAGAATCCCTTCGTCCTCGGCGGCTGCGGCATCCTCGTCCTGTTCGTGCTGTTCTTGATCCTGGCCTTCATCATCCGGGCCTTGAGCCGGCGTGCCCGACCTCCGCCCCTGCGGCCCCCTGCCCTCTCCCCGCGGCCCGGCGCCGCCGCCATGACCGGCCCGCCGCCGAGCTGCACTTCCTCTGGGCCGCTGGCCGGCCGCACCGTGCCCCTGCTGCCCGGGTCCGCATCGGCCGCGAAGCCACCGGCAACGACCTGCGCTGGACGCATGCTTCCGTGTCCCGCCACCACGCCCTCATCGCCGGCCACGAAGGCGCCTTCCAGGTGCAGGATCTGGAAGCAGCAACGGGACCTTCCTCAACGGGATGCGCCTGGACCGGCTTGCCGTACAAGTCCGTCGGGGACCTGCTGAAGGTCGGCCTGATCCAGATCCGGGTCCAGTGACCCTCGCGGCCGTCCCCGTGCTGCTCCTCGCCCTGGCGGGGGCGCGCGGGGAGGCCTTGCCGGATCCCTTTCCGGCGGCGGCCCGCGCCTACCTCGTGAAGGTGGACGGCCGGGAGCTCTGGGGCCATCGTCCACACGCTCCCCTGAAGCCCGCCAGCCTCACGAAGATCATGACGGGGCTCCTGGTGCTGGAGCGGGCGCGCCTGGACGACGTCGTGACCGTCAGCCGCGGGGCGGCTTCGGAGACCGGCCACCGGCTCCACCTCCGGGAAGGCGAGCGGCTGCGGGTCCGGGACCTCCTCACCGCGGCCCTGGTGGCGTCCGCCAACGACGCCAGCCACGCCCTCGCCGATCACGTGGCGGGCAGCGAAGGGCGCTTCGTGGCCCTCATGAACCGGCGGGCCCGGGAGCTGGGACTGGCGCACACCCGCTTCGCCAACGCCTCGGGCCACGACCAGGCGGGCCACCGCGCCTGCGCCCGGGATCTGGCGCGGCTGGCGGAGGCGGCCATGGCCCTGCCGGAGTTCGCCGCCCGGGCCGCCACCGTTCGCGCCACCCTCCGCACCGTGGACGGCAAGCGCACCTTCGAGGTGGAGAACATGAACCAGCTCGTGGGTCGCTACCCCGGCGCCCTGGGCGTCAAGAGCGGCTACACGCCCGGCGCCGGCCGCTGCCTCGTCGCCCAGGCGGAATTCCAGGGCCGCCGCGCGACCCTGGTCCTGCTCCACGCCGCCGACCGCTGGTGGGATGCGGAGATGATCCTCGACAAGGCCCTGGGCCTCGAGGGGAGGCGGCGCTGAGGCGGAGCCGGTGCGGCACCTTCGATACCCATTGGCCAGACCGCTTGCAGTGAATGCCTGGATAGCTAATATTAGCTACGGAGGCCGGATGAGCCCTACCATCCACCGGGAAGGCCCCTTCCGGTTCTTCTTTTACTCCAACGAAGGCGGGGAACCGCCCCACGTTCACATCCAGGCGGGCGACGGGGAAGCCAAGGCGTGGATCAACCCTCCAGCCTTCGCGTCCCATTCTGGGATCCCCGCCAGGGACCTGGCCCGCATCCTCGCCATCGTCCAGGCCCGTCAAACCGAATTCACGGAGGCATGGGATGAGCATTTCCGCCAAGGCCGGTGACACGCTGCGGGGCCGGGGCCTGCGCTTCGCCAAGGGCAAGCTGTGGATCGAGCTCGAAGACGGACGTGAGCTGGGCTGCCCCCTGAAAGCCTTCCCGCGCCTCGCAACTGCCAAGCCTGAGGACCTCAACACCTGGAAGTGGATCGGCGGAGGCACCGGCATCCACTGGCCCACCCTGGACGAGGATCTGTCTGTCGCCGGCCTGATGCGCGGAACTCCGCCCGTCCAGCTCGCCGCTGCAAAGCTCGCTCCCCGCGGCGCCTTCCTCGCCGCCGCCCGCCGCGCCGCCGGCCTCACCCAGGCGGAACTTGCCGAACGCCTGGGGAAGTCGCAGACCCTCGTGAGCCTCGCGGAGCGGGGGCGCGTCTGGACGGGAGATGCTTACCGATTGGAGGTGTTGAAGGCTTGTGGGCTTTCCTTGACGTGGAAAGCAGAGAAAGCGCGAAAGAACCTCAGGGCATAGCGGTCTTCGTGTGGCTCAGGGGTGGAATCCACAGAATGGCTGGACCAATGTAATGGGGGGGGAACGTCACTGTGTCCCTGGCATTGGTCGGTCTGTACCGCCACCGCCTGCGCCTTGCTACTGAAGCCGGGGCAATTCGGGGGGCCTACGAGGCGGGTCGCGCCCGGGAGTTGCAACGAGCCCGCGAGTACGGACAGAACGCGAAGCCACAGCCAACACCTGAGGCCCCAAAGGAGTAGCTGCGGGTGTGTTGACGGCCGCTGACCTGGGCTCTCGGGGAGAGGTTTGGAGGAAATTTGGAGGACAGCGCCCAAACCGGGGTACGACATGCCGGTTAAAAACAAGTCAAGCCCAGCAAATACTGGGCTTTTTCTTGGTAGGGCCAACGGGGATCGAACCCGTGCTGCCGCCGTGAAAGGGCGGTGTCCTAACCACTAGACGATGGCCCCAGTGGAACGCTGACGGTGGTGGGTCCGGCGGGACTCGAACCCGCGACCAATGGCTTAAAAGGCCACTGCTCTACCGACTGAGCTACAGACCCGAGCCGCAAGCGGCAGGAAAGAGTAGTGTGCCGCTGGGCTGCGGCAGGGTCAAGGCTGGATGACCCGGAGCAGGGCGGCCGAGCGCGCGGAGCTGCGCATGGAACGGGGGCGTTCCGTCACGCCGGGCGGGGAGATTCCTCGACCACCCGCAGGAGGTACATGGGGAAAGTCCCGAAACCCTTGGCCAGCGGCAGCTGGCCCACGTACTCGCACTGCAGGCCCCGCGCGTCCTCCGCGGCGGCGAGGGCGGCGAAGGCCTGGCTGGCGTAGACCTGGCCCGGGGGCGTGATGGGCTCGATGCGGGCGGCCTTGTTGACGTGGGTGCCGAAGCAGGTGGGGCGGCCCGTCACCGGATCGGTGCCGACGTAGACCGGCCCGGCGTGGAGGGCCACCCGCAGGTTCAGGCCCGGCGGGAGGCCCAGGGCCTCCCAGTCGGCGTGCTTCACGCGCTTCACGAGATCCTGGGCGAAGCGGGCGGCTTCCGCCAGATCCTCGAAGGCCAGGAAGAGCCCGTCGCCCCAGGTGTTCTCCATGCGGGGCGGGGTCGCCAGCGCCGCCTTGAGGTCCCGGATCACCGTGAGGAAGTGGGCCACGAAGCGCGGCACCTGGGTCTCCTGCAGGGCGCTGAAGTTCACCACGTCGGCGAAGAGCAGCACCATGATGCGGGGTTCGAGGCCGCCGGGCAGGGCCTGCGGCGCGCGAAGGGGACGGGTCGAGGCCTGTCCTCCGCCCTCGTCGCCGATGCGGATGACTTCCACCCTTAGGCCCAGCTCCCGCCACCGTTCCACGGTCCAGGCGGTCGTTCCGGGCACCGCGCTGGGCTGGCCGTCCCACACCGCCAGGGGCACGAGCTCCGTGTGCATCTGCCGGGCGCGGAGGCGGGCCAGCCCCAGCAGGACCTGGTTCGCGTACTGGAAGGGCACGCTGCCCCGGTCCAGGCGCTGGGGCGAGGCGGTGATGACCCGCCGCGCCGCGGCGAGCACCGCCTCGAAGCGCCCGGACCAGTCCTGGTCGGGGCGGATGGCCACGCTGTCCTTGAGGAATTCCTCCCGGTCGTAGGGCAGCACCACGTGGGATTCCCCGTGGCGCGCCAGGATGGCCTCGTGGAAGAGGAGGGCCGAGCCGCAGGCGGCGGTGGCGAAGCCCGCCCCCGCCCGGAGCTCCTCCAGCCGGGCGCGGAGGGCCTGGGCGATCCGGGCTTCGAGGTCAGGCGGGAAGCGGGGCGCCGCGCGATCGGAGTGGTCCACCATGTGGCCGGAGAACACCACCACCCGCGTCAGGGGCAGCACGTCCTCGAAGGCCCGGGCGTCCAGGTCCAGGTGGCGCAGGAGCATGAGGGCGTTGTGGCGGACCTCCGCCAGGTCCGCGGGGCGGTCCCGGCCCAACTGCACCGCCAACCCATACAGTTCCAGGGCCTCCTCCCGATGGCCGCGGAGGAGGGCCGCCTGGCCGAGGATGGGCGCCACCCAGAAGGGGTCCTTGCCGTCCGAGAGCAGGGCCTCCTGCATGTCGCGGCCCCGGGATTCCACCTCCAGGGCCAGGCCTTCCGCCTCCTCCCGGCGCCCGAGCAGCAGGCTCAGGGTGGCGGCGTTGATGCCGCTCCACATGCCGTGGTTGAGGCGGTAGGCCTCCGTGAACAGACCGCACGCCAGTTCCAGGTGCGTCCGCTTCAGCAGCGGATCCTCCGTCCGCTCCGCGAGATCCTTGTGGCTGCGGGCGAGGGGGGCGAGGGTGCCCTGATCCCGGTGGCCCTCCTGCAGCAGGGCCGAGAGCAGCTCCTGGGCCTTGCGGGGCGCGCCGCTGCGGATCAGGGCCAGGGCCTGGAGCTGGCGCAGGAAGAGGTCCCCGGGATAGTCCCGGAGGCCCAGGGAGAGGGCATCGTAGGCCAGCAGGGATTCGCCCTGCCTCAGGTACTCCTCGCCCTTCACCCGGTAGGAGGCCAGGTCCGCCTCCGGCGTGTGCGGAGGGTCGATGCGCCAACCCTCCGCCACGAGCTGCCGCAGGGTCTCCCGCGCCTCCTCGCGCTCGTAGGCCTTCTGGTCCTCCGTCAGCTCATGGAAGGGCACGGCCCGGGCCCGCAGCGCCCAGAGGGCCTCCGGGTGCTGCTGCACCAGGGTCCGGTGCACCTGCCCCGCCAGGATCTCCAGCAGCTCCTGCATGCCGCCCCCCGGCGGGACGTCGTTCTTCAAGGCTGGCCGCGGAAGGGATTCCACGGAGGCTCCTGCATGTGGGACCGGTTGGAACGTCTGGACGCAGCGGAGTCTAGCAGGCCTTGCAGTGCGGCCAGTGAAGTGCTGGACGGACTGCTAGGCCTGCTTGTGCCGGCCACGGCCTAGCAGGCCGGATGCGCGCATTCAGTGCAGCTCGAGCTCGAAGGGCATGCGGGCATAGGCATGCAACGGGTCGTTCAGGCTGGCCAGGGAGCGGAGGGCCTGCTCGGCCTGCCGCTGCAGGCGCAGGGCCGGGTTGTTCGCGGCGAGGATGCGGCTGTCGGCCTGCCGCTGCGGCTCCCCACCCAGGGCTTCGAGCAGCTTCTGGAGAGGGGGCTTCGGGGCTGCGGGCTCGTCGACCTTGTAGTTGCCCTCGATGCCCGCCTTCTTGGCGGCGAAGCGCACGGCGTCCGCCAGGCCGCCCAGTTCGTCCACCAGGCCCAGCTTCAGGCCCTCGGCGCCGCTCCAGACCCTGCCCTGGGCGATCTCGTGGACCCGCTCCTTCGGCAGCTTGCGGGCCTCGCTCACCTTGCCGAGGAACTGGTCGTAGATCCCGTCCACGATGCTCTGGATGCGCGCCAGCTCGGCCTCGGTCTTGGGCCGGGCCAGGGTTGCCGGGTTCCCCAGCTGGGCGGTCTTCACCTCGTCGAAGGTGATGCCGTAGTCCGAGGCCAGCTTCTGGACGTTGGGCAGGAGGCCGAAGACGCCGATGCTGCCGGTGATGGTGGTGGGCTCGGCGAAGATGCGGTCGCCATAGGCGCTGATCCAGTAGCCTCCCGACGCCGCGAGGTGCCCCATGCTCACCACCACGGGCTTGGCCTTGCGGGCCAGGATGACCTCCCGCTGGATGAGCTCGCTGGCGGTGGCGCTGCCGCCGGGGCTGTTCACCCGCAGCACGATGGCTTTCACTTCCGGATCGAGGCGCAGCATCCGCAGCCGGCGGCTGAGCTTGTCGCCGCCCACCTGGCTGCCCTTGCCGTCCCCGTCCACGATCTCCCCTTCGGCGTAGACCACGGCGACGCGCTGCTTGCCCTTGCCCGCCGGCGGCGCGGGGATCTTGGTGGCGTAGGTTTCCAGGTCGATCTGGGGGAAGTCCTTGTCCTCGGCCTTCTTGCCCGCGAGCCCCTTGAGCTCGTCCAGCACCGCGTCCGGGGTCAGCGCCTTGTCCGCCAGCCCGGCCTTCACGGCCTCCGGGCCCAGGACCAGGCCCTGCTCGTCCGCGAGCTTCTGGATCTCGCCGGAGCTCCGGCGCCGGTCCTTGGCAATGGTGTCCTTCCACTCGCCCCAGATGTCATCCAGGAGCTTCTGGACCTGCTCCCGGTTCTCCGGGCTCATCTTGTCGAGGATGAAGGGCTCCACGGCGCTCTTGTACTTGCCCACCCGGGTCACCTGCACCTGGATGCCGTACTTCTGGAAGGCGTTGCCCATGAACATGGGCTCCGTGGCGAAGCCCGAGACGTCCACTTCGCCCATGGGATGCACGTAGACCTTTCCCGCCCCGGCGGCGAGGTAGTAGCTCTTCTTGTCCCAGCCGAGGTTGTAGGCCAGGACGGGCTTGCCGCTCTCCTTCCTGAATCGCTGGATGGCCTCCCGCAGCTCCTTCAGGGCCGCGGGGCCGGAGCCGTAGTTGATGGGACGCACGTTGCCGGTCAGGTAGAGGGCGGCGATCTTCGGGTCCTTGGCGGCGCGATCGAGGGCCGCGGTGAGGGCGGCCAGGGGCACGCCGCCGTCCTCCTTGCCGCTCAGGGCCCGGGAGAAGGCTTCCCCGGGGGAGGATTCCGCGGCGCTGTCGGGGATGTTCGTGCCCATGTCGAAGACGAGGATGGCCTTCGCCGGCACCGCGGGCCGGGCGGCCCCGGCGGCGGCGATCATGACGAAGAAGAGCCCGGCGCCGATGCCCGCCACCAGCAGGAGGGCCAGCAGGCTGGCGAAGAAGGATTTGAAGAAGTCTTTCATGGCGTGTCTTTCCGATCAGGCGCGCAGCTTGGCGGCGAAGTCGAGGAAGCCGTCGAGGGCCAGGCCCAGGCTGGCGATGGTGCGGGAATCCGTGGGGGCGCCCGCGGCGTCCAGATTCTTGTCGGCGTGGGGCACGTTCACGCTGCCGGGAAACGTGAAGGCGCCCATGTTGGCCAGCGTCGCGCGCCAGGAGAGCATGGCCCGCGCCCCGCCGAAGGCCCCGGGGCTCGCGCTGCAGAGCAGCACGGGCAGTCCGGTCCAGGGGTTCGGCTCCATGGTGGAGCCCCAATCCACCGCATTCTTCAGGTGGCCGGGGATGCCCGCGTTGTATTCCGGGCTCACGATGACCAGGGCCCCCGCATCCAGGAGCGCGGAATGCAGGGCCTTCGCGCCGGGGGGGGCTTCCGGCAGGTCGGCGTCGTAGAGGGGAAGGCGCAGGGCCTCCCCGGCGAAGGCCGCCACGCTGTGGCCGCGCACTTCCAAGGTGTGGGCCAGGTGCCTGAGGAACCGCGCGTTGAGGGAGGCCTTCCGGAGGGAACCGCCCAGGACCGCCAGTCTCATGCAACCTCCGGAATCCACCAGTTTGGCAGGGTCCGGGATAAACTGGCGGACGCGGACCGTCCGGGCAGGCGTCCCGCCCCCGATCCCCGCATCCCTCCGAGGCGCCGCGATGTCCAACTATCCCGAACACATGGTCGCCCCGATGCGCGAAGAGCTCGTGCAGGCGGGCTTCACCCAGCTCCTCAGCGCCGAGGCGGTGGAAGCCGCCCTCCAGGCCCAGGGCACCTCCCTCCTGGTGGTGAACAGCGTCTGCGGCTGCGCCGCCGCCGGCGCCCGCCCCGGGGTCATCACCGCGCTGCAGGCCAAGGGCCTCAAGTTCGACCACCTCTACACGGTCTTCGCCGGCATGGAGATCGAGGCCACCCGCGCCGCGCGGGAGTTCTTCGAGGGGGCGCAGCCCACCTCCCCCCAGGCGGCGATCCTGAAGGACGGCCAGCTCGTGCACCTCATGCAGCGGAGCGATTTCCTGGGCCGGGAGCCCGGCGCCATCGCGGAGACCCTCGCCTCGGCCTACCACGACCGCCTCCAATCGGCCTGATGCGTCCGCTCCGACGCCGTCTCGCGGGCCTGGCCCTGGGCTTGGCCGCCCTCGCTGCGGCCCCCGGCCCGCTGGCCGCCCAGGAGGGCCCCGTCCCCGCCTTCGCCGCGGGCCTGGAGCCGCCCCCCAGCACCATCGCCCTGCCGGTGCGGGTGGACATCGCCTCGGTGCTGAACGCCCTCGAAGGGGACATCCCCCGCACCCCCCCCGGCGTCGAATCCTGGACCCCCTTCCCGGACCGGCCGGACTACGTCTACCGCTTCAACCTCTACCGGGACGGCATCCAGGCCCGCGCGGAGGGCGACCGCATCGTGGTGCGCACCCTCGCCCACTACTGGATCCAGATGGGGGCGCGGGTCTTCGGCCCCTTCGTGAAAAGCCTGGCCTCCTGCGGCCTCGGCAAGGAGGGCCACCGGGCGGTGATCCTCGGCGCCGAGGGCGAGGTCTTCCTCACCCCGGGCTGGCGCCTCGCGGTCCGCGCCCGGGCCCTGGATCCCCTTCCGGTGAGCCGCTGCGAGATGACCTTCCTGGGCCTCGACGTCACGGGCCCGGTGATGAACGGGATGAAAGGGGCGCTGGTGCAGGCCTGGCCCAGCGCCCCATCCCCGTCGCCGAAGGCATCTGGCTGCTGCTGCGCCCGGAACGCGTCCGCCTCGGGCGCCCGGTGGCGGATCCCGCCGGCGATGGACGCATCCTCCTGCTGAAGCCGGAGATCCAGGCGCGGCCCATGCTGGTGCTGGGCCCGCCCCCCGCCCAGCCGGCGGCGCCCCTGCCCGCGCTGGACACGACGGCGTCCTCCGGCTCCGGGGTCCACATCGCCCTCGAATCCGACCTGCCCTTCCTGCAGGCCTCCGAACAGCTGGGCCGCCAGCTCGTGGGCCGGAAGTTCGATACCGAGCAGGGCTCCTTCGAGATCGTCTCCGCCGCCGTGCGGGGCAGCGCCGGCCGGGCCCTCATCGAAGTGGAGCTGAAGGGCCGCGCCAATGGCAAGGTGGCCCTGGCGGGCCGCCCCGTCTACGACGCCGCCCTCGGGACCCTGCGGGTGGAAGGACTGGACTACACCTTCGAGAGCCGCAGCTGGATCGAAAGCACGGCGGAATGGCTCTTCCGCTCCAGCCTCCGGAAGCTGCTGCAGGAGCGGGCCAACCTCTTCCTGGACCAGAGCTTCCGGGGCCTCAAGGACCAGCTCCAGCTGGCCCTGAACCGGCCCCTCGCCACGGGCCTCCAGCTCAAGGGCACCGTGAGCGACCTCCACCTCGGCCAGGTGCGCATCCTGGAGGACCGCTTCCGGGTGGACGCCTTCCTGGACGGGCAGTTCAGCCTGGAAGTGACTGCCCTGCCCCTCGGGAAAGAGGGAGGCGGGGCCGCGTCTGCTCCGGTCGCCCGGTCCTCCAGGGACTAGAGACGGCGCGCTCCACGATCACCTTGAAGGAGGTTCCGCCGCCAGGATCCTTCCCGCGCAGCCCTCGCAAGGGAGCGCCCCTGAGCGCGTCGAACGGGCGGGGCCCCCTTGGAGGCCGCGGCCCTCGGCTCGAAAGGCCAGGCCTAGAAGCGCCAGAGGTAGGAGGCCTTGAAGAAGAGCCCCCGCTGCATCTCCAGGAAGCGGTTCGATTCCCGGTACACGCCCTCCTCCCAGGCCTGCTTTTTGTAAAGGGATCCGTAGCCGAGGTAGACCACGGTGCCGGGGATGTAGGTGTAGGCCGCGAGAAGGTCCGTGAGGAGCTGGCGGCGGAAGGCGTTGTACTCGACGATGCCGCGGAAAGAGAGGTAGGCGTTCACCTGGTAGGCGAGGCGGCCGCGGTAGAGGTGGTAGTCGTAGACCTTCTCGCCGGTGGCGTCCTTGAACAGGTCCGCGTGGCTCCAGTTCAGGGTCAGGTTCAGGTTGTCGGTGGGCTGGAAGACCGCGGCGGCGCTGGCCTGGGACCCGTGGCCCTGGAAGGGGTCCTCGGCGTAGCGGATCGCCTTGCCCCTCCGGTAGCTGAGCTGCAGGGCGAAGGCCCGGGTGAACTGGTCCCGGGCGCTGAGGCTGAAGCCGTCGGTGCGGAAGCTGCGCCCGAGGAAGACCTCTGTGGCGTTGTGGACGGTGAGGGAGAGGGCCGCGTTGCCCTGGAGGATGGCGGTGACGCCGAGGGCATGGTCGTGTTCCGTCAGCCCGCTCTCGCGGTCCTTCAGCGCCGAAAGGCTCAGCTTCGTGTCCAGCCTCCGCAGCCAGGAGGACCGGGGGTAGAACTTCGGGGTGAGCCCAAATGCAGCGGAGGTCAGGCCCGTGCGGGTGAGGTAGCCCGCGTCCGCCTCGAACTGCCGCGAGACGTCGTGGACCGCGGCGCTGAGGCTCAGCCGGCTGGTGTCGTGGAGGTATTCAAGCCCCAGGGCGTGGCCGTCCGCCTTCTCCAGACCGCCGCCCGGCCGCGTGGTGGACCCGAAGGCGTGGAAGCTCAGCATGTCCGAAGGGTTCAACCGGATCTGGCCGTCGGGGCCGTAGACCCGGTTCGAGCGCCCGCCCTGGTCCCGCGCGGTGAGGAAGGCGCCGAGGTAGCCGTCCTCGGTGGTGGTGCGCTTGTAGCGCAGGATGGTGAAGCGCGCGTCCGGAGGCTGGGGCGCGTCCGGCGAGGCGTCGGCGGCCGGGGGGGCGTCCGTGGCGGCCAGGGCGGCGACGGTGTTCGAGGCGCCCAGCTTGCCGGTGATCTTGAAGCCGGAGCGCGGGTCCACGATGGTGCGGGTGTGGACGACGGTCTGCAGGGGGCCCGAAGAGGTGCCGCCCACGTTGAAGCTCTCGCTGCCCTCCAGGAAGAAGGGCCGCTTTTCCGCGAAGAAGAGGCCGAAGCGCAGGTTGGCGTCGACCTGGCCGGCGTCCGCCTCCACCTGGGAGAAGTCCGGGTTGACCGTCGCGTCCAGGATGAGGCTCGGCGTGAGGCCGTACTTCGCCGTCAGGCTCCATTCCCGCTCGTCGGGCCGCTTCACGAGGACGCCTTCCTCCCGCACCCGCTTCTGGGCGAAGGTGAAGGCCGGCAGCACTTCGAGGATGACGGGCCGGGCGAGGCCCGCATACTCCAGCGGGGCCATCTGGGGCAGGAAGGCGTAGCCGCGGGCCGCGTCCAGGGCCGGGTAGGCGCCGTGCTCCTGGCGGCGGCTGATGGTGCGCTCGAAGAAGACCGCCATGCGCACCACGTCGCCGTGGGTGTAGCGGATGCTCTTGAGGGGGATGCGCAGCTCCACGGTGTAGCCGTCGGCGTCGATGCGCCCGGCGCTGTCCCACACCAGGTCCACGCTGAAGTCCTCCTTGCCGCTGGCGAAGCGGCTGTCCGCCTGGATGCCGAAGGGGTTCACGTAGAAGGCGTAGAGGGACTGCTGGTCGTTGAAGGTGTCCAGGTTGATGCAGACGAAATCGTCCTTTATCACGTCGTCCCGCCGGGCCATGGCGGCCTTGATCTTCCCGGGCTCCGGATCAAGGCAGCGGAAGGCGAAGTAGAGGTTGTCCCGGTCGTAGGCCATGTAGGCCACGGTCTTCTCGGGCTGCTTCTTCCCGAATTCGGGGATGAAGGTCTCGAAGTCCGTCACCGAGGGCGCCTGCTGCCACACGGCGTCGTCCAGCCTTCCGTCCAGGACCGGCGGCTGCGAGGTCTTGATCGGGCGCAGCAGGGTCTTGCCCCCGGGACTTCCCGGAGGAGCCGCAGCGAGGGGAAGGCCGCTCAGGAGGATGGCGAAGCGCAGGGCGACGGAAGGGATGGGAGCACCGGTGGACGAGGGATACCTCGCAATAAAACATAGCCGTGGGCCGACGGACCCACAAGCCAGCCCCGGCCCCTTTTCACCCCAGCCCGATCCTTTCCAGCAGCGCCCGGAAGCGCTCCTCCTCCCGCAGCTTTCCCAGCCGGGGATCGATCCCCGCGTATACCATCAGCTCGCAACGCGCGGCCTCGGCGGCTTCGAGGAGGTCCAGGGCCCGGCGGGTGTCGCCGAGGGCATGGTGCGTGACGGCCACCATGTAGGGGGACACGTAGCGCCGTTTCGACAGGGCCGCCAGCTCCACGAGCAGGGCCTGGGCCCCCTCGGCGTC
>JBGASS010000032.1:0-12218 GCA_044229555.1 Holophagaceae bacterium | reverse complement strand
CACCGCGGCGGGCGTCAGCGTCACGGTCTCCCCCGCCACCGCGACCGTGGCCCCCGGCGCCAGCTTCCAGTTCAGCGCCTCCGTGTCCGGCAGCTCCAACACCGCCGTGGCCTGGAGCGTGGTGGAATCCGGCGGGGGCGCCGTGAGCGGCTCCGGCCTCTACACCGCCCCCAGCGCGCCGGGTACCTACCACGTGAAGGCCACCAGCCAGGCCGACGCCACCAAGTCCGCCCAGGCCACGGTCACTGTCGCGACCACCTCCGGCAACGAGCTGCTCGTGAACGGCGGCTTCGAGTCCGGTGCGACGGGCTGGGGCGGCACCACGACCTCCATCGGCGACTGGAGCGCCTACGGGCACGCCGCCGCCGAGGGTACGAAGAGCAGCTGGCTCGGGGGCTACGGGCAGACCGTCACGGAGACCCTCAGCCAGACCGTGGCCATCCCCGCCACGGCCCCCGGCGCCACCCTCACCTTCCAGCTGCGCATCACCACCTCGGAAAGCCCCGCGGCGGCCTACGACAAGCTGACGGTGCAGGTGCGCCGCGCCTCGGGGACGGTGCTGAGGACCCTGGCCACCTACTCCAACCTGGACGCCGGCCCGGGCTACGCGCAGCGCAGCTTCGACCTGAGCGCCTACCGCGGCCAGACCGTGCAGATCTATTTCCGGATGGTGGAGGACGCCTACGTCCCGACCTCCTTCGACCTGGACAAGGTCAGCCTCAAGTAGCTCCGCGCCTCACCCAGGGCCCGCCGCGTCCCAGCGCGGCGGGCCCTGCCGCGTGGGGGGCCAGGCGTGGACGGCTAGACTGTCCCATGCCCTTCTCCGGCCGGCTCCCGGGCTCGCAGGCGCCCAACGCCCTGCACCGCGCCCTGCTCCGGCGCCGGGAGGCCGGGCTCCCGGTGCTGGACCTCACGGTCTCGAACCCCGCGGCGGCTGGCTTCGGGCCCCCGGCCTTCCTGGGCGCGGCCCTGGGCCTCGAGTCCGTGCGCCGCTACGAGCCCGACCCTAGGGGCGGCCTCCGCGCCCGTGAGGCGGTGGCGGCCTTCCACGGCCACGGCGTCGCGGCCGCCGACGTGATCCTGGCGGCCTCGACCTCCGAGGCCTACACCTGGCTCTTCAAGGCGGTGGCGGACCCCGGCGACCGGATCCTCGTGCCGAGCCCCAGCTATCCGCTCTTCGAGTGGCTCGCGCGCCTCGAGGGCCTCGAGGCCCATCCGGTCGCGGCGGCCTTCCACGAGGGCTGGCACCTGGACCTGCACGCCCTCGAGGCCGCCTGCACGCCCCGGACCCGCGCGGTGGTGGTGGTGAACCCCAACAACCCCACGGGGCAGTTCCTCACGCCGGCGGAATGGACCGGGCTCGCCGGCCTCTGCGCCGCCCGGGACCTGCTCCTCGTGGTGGACGAGGTCTTCGCGGCCTTCCCTCTGGAGCGGCCCGCGGACCGGTTGGCGACGGTGCTCGCCGATCCCGCGCCCCCCTGCGCCGTGGCGGTGCTCTCGGGGCTGAGCAAGGCGGCCCTCCTGCCCCAGGTGAAGCTGGGGTGGATGGTGCTGCGGGGCCCGGGGACCGAGGCGTTCGGCGAGGCGGTGGCGTTCATCGCGGACCAGTTCCTCTCGGTGAGCGCCAGCGCCCAGGCCGCGGCCCCGGAGCTGCTGGCGGCCTCCGGCGCCCTGCGCGAGCCCGTCCTCGCGCGCTGCCGCGCCAACCTCGCCACCCTCGACGCGGCCCTCGCCGGCCATCCGCAGCTGGCGCGGCTGCCCGTGGAGGGCGGCTGGAGCGCGCTGCTGCGGCGCCCGGCGGTGGAGGACGACGAGGCCTGCGCCGTGCGACTGCTGGAAGCCTCCGGGGTCCTGGTCCATCCCGGCCATTTCTTCGACATCCCCCGGGACGGGTTCCTGATGCTAAGCCTGCTGAGCCCCGAGGGGGACTTCGAGGAAGGGCTGCGCCGGATCCTGCCCCTGCTGGAGGGCTGACCAGGCTCAGGGGAGGGTGGGGATCCGCAGCCGCTCAAACTCGGCGCCCAGGCGCCCGGTGACCATGTACCAGGCCATCCGGTGGTCCCCGAGCAGCGAGAGCCAGGGGTGCCGGAAGGTCGCGGGCCGGTTCTTCTCGATGCCGAAGTGCCCCGTCCAGGCGAAGCCGTAGGCGGCCACCGGGACGGCCCACAGCCAGGCGTAGCGGCCCGTGGCCAGCAGGAAGGCCAGGAGGGCGAGGTAGAACGCCGTCCCGGCGAGGTGCAGGGCCCGGTTCGCGCGGTGCCGGTGCTCCGCCAGGTAGGCGGGCCAGAAGCGGGCGACGGTGAGGGTCTCCCGGGCCACGGCCGGCCTACCGCGCCTTCGGCGGCCCGATGGCCACCAGGGCGCTCTGCTCGTTGCTGTGGGCGTCCTGGACGCGCACCATGACGCGCTCGCCGCGGACCAGCTCCCGGGGCACCACCACCTCGAAGCGCTCCTCGGCCTGGTCGAAGACCCGGTCCTCCGGCAGCACTTGCAGCCAAGTCTCGCCGTCGGCGCTGACGGCGGCCTCCTTGATGGTGCCGCTCTCGTCCCGGGCGGTGAAGCGGATCCGCAGGCCTTCACCCTCGTTCACCGCGCTCAGCTCGCCGATGGCGGGCGGCGTGTGGTCCACCAGGAAGGGGGCCGTGTGCCAGGTGGACGCGAGGGCCGCGTTGAAGGGCTGGCTGGGACCGTCGGTCGCGACGACTTCCAGGCGGTACTTCCCGTCGGGCACGGGCAGGGTGTCGAAGGTGAAGTACTTCTCCCGCCAGGCCTTCTCCAGCTCGATGGGGGCGCCCCGCTCCGGCAGCAGGCGCACCTTGAAGCCCAGCTGGTCGCCGTTGGGATCGGCGACCTTGAAGGTGAAGGCCTGGGCGCCGCGGCGGAAGGAGCGCTTCTCGCTGCCGGCGTAGGCCAGGGCGGGGATGAGCTTCTGGGTCTCGAAGGGGACGCGCTCGATGCCGATGTCGTCGGGCGGCGCGGTGCGGGTGAGGGTCAGCCCCGGCGGCATGATCTCGACGCCCTCCCAGACCGGCGCGAGGTTGCGGTTGTTCCAGTGGACGCGGACCCCTTCCACCACCGGCGTGGCGCCGCCCCGGGTGGAAGCGAGGCGCAGGCGGAACTGGGCGAAGCGGGAGGGCTTCAGGTTGGGCCTTTCCCCGCTGCGGAGAGGCGGGCTCCAGGGGGACCAGGTGCCGTCCGGCGTTTCCGTGGAGCCCTGGCGGACCTGGATCTCCACCGAGGTGCCCTGGGGCGTTTCCGCGTCCAGGTAGGCGCGCCCCCAGTCGCCGATGGGGTTGGCCTTCAGCACGCGGCTTTCCAGGGTCCCTTCCACGGCGAGGGAATCCGACATCTGGTGCAGCTCCGCGGGGTTCGAACCCACCACCAGCAGGTCCTGGCCCTGGGGCAGGAAGGCGGTGGCCTGGGCGTCGCCAAGGTCCTGCACGACCTCGAAGGGGTTCAGGTCCCGGCCCTTGTCCGCCAGCGGGATGCCGAAGACGCGGCTGCGGTTGCCCGTGCCCACCAGCAGCTGCCCCTTCCAGGCCTGCAGGGCGAAGATCTGGCTGAGGCTGCTCTGCCAGAGGGTTTCCGGCACCCGGTTGCGGTCCAGGCGGATCACCGCGCACTTGGCGCCGCCACCGGCCTCCGCCAGGTAGCCTTCCCGCCGCTCCAGCTGCCCGGAGGTGAGGCGGCTCGCGAGGCCGTTGTTGGCGCCGATGAAGAGGTTGCCCTCCGACAGGGCCAGGGCCCGCACCTCCTCGAAGGGCGTGTCCGTGAGGGTTTCCAGCCGGTCCGAGGCGTAGCGCATCACCAGGCCCCGGCCGTGGGTCCCCAGGTAGTAGCCGCCCTGCCCGTCCGGCAGGAGGGCGGTGAAGGCGGATTCCTCCTTCACCTCCGCCAGCTTCCGGCTGGAGCCTTCCCGGACCAGCAGGAGCGCGGCCCCGTTCTCGCCGCCGCCGGCGACGAGGATCTCGCCGCCGCTGGCGTGGAGGGCCCAGACCGTCTTCACCTCGATGTCCGCGAAGGTCTTCGCCTCGCCGCCGGGGGTGATGCGGTAGAGCTTGCCCTCGCCGCTGGGAGCCACCAGCAGGTCCTGGCCCAGCCGCGCCATGGCGAAGATCACCCCGCCTTTCAGCTGCGTCATCGGCTTCGCCTGGCCGCCGGCGAAATGGAAGAGGCGGCCCTCGCTGCCCGCGGACAGGAAGGCGCCGCCGGTGCCGTCGGGCACGGCGGCCCACACCACCCCCTCCGGCAGCTGGGCGAGGCGGCGGAGGTTGGGGGCCAGGCGCCGCCGCCCGTCGGCGCCGATGCGCACGCCCCGGGCCTCGCTGCCGATCCAGTCGTTGAAGCCCGCGAAGGCCGCGGGCGGGGTGTCGGCGACGGCCGGGGCGGCGGCCACGAGGGCCGCAAGGGCAAGCGCGGAAGGTCGGGTCATGGTCGCTCTCGGAATCGCGGTGGGGAGGGGTTCACTCGATCTCGACTTCGAGCTGCACGAGGCCCTTCACTTCCCGCTCGAGGGGAAGCCAGGCGCGGCCGATGAGCCGGCGCTGCAGCTTGTTGTCGGTGGTGGCGCCGTCGGTGCCCAGGAGGCTGGCCACGGAGGGCGGGATGCCCTCGATGCGGCTGCCCCGGAGGCCGGCGCCGGGTTGGGCCTGCACGAGCAGGGCGTAGGCGTGGTTGTTGCGCAGCGCGCCGTTGAGGAGGCGCGTGACGTCGCCCAGGGAGGCCACCTCGATGGCCTTCTCGTCCGGGTCCGCGGCTTGAATGGAGAAGCCGTCCCCCACCAGGAGCGTCGCCTTGCCGGGATGGGCGGAGGCGGGCACCGGCAGGTTCAGGGTCACCTGCTCCCGCACCCCCTGGAGGTTCTGGAGGCCCACCAGCACCGGCAGGGCCTCGCCCCGCTTCACCCGGGCCTTGAGCACCCGGGCCGAGGCGATGGCGGTGTAGTCGAGACGCTCCTCGGCCTTGATGGTGAGGCTGACGCCCTCGATCTCCGCCCGCTCGAAGGGGTTGGTGGTCACGGCCTGGAGCATGCTGCCGACGAAGGCGGCCAGGCGGTTGGGGTTCAGGTCCGCCACCACGTTCTCGAGCAGGATCGGAGTGTGCCCGGCCACCTTGATGTTGCCCTGCATGGCGAGGGACTGGAGGCCCAGGCCCCGGATGTGGGCGTTGAGGGCCTGGGTGACGACCGTGGCGGCGAGGAAGGGCGTCAGGAAGGGGTGGTCCATGATCTCGAAGCGGAAGTTCAGGTTCTTCTTCCCGCCCAGGTTCAGGCCCACCCGGAGGGGGATCATCCGGGCCTCGGCCCCGAGGACCCCCGCCACGCCGGTGGCGCGGTCCAGCCGCAGGGCCCCGACCTGGGCCACCGGCGTCGCCAGCTTGAAGGAGCTGAGGTAGCTGGGCATGGAATAGGCGACGGAGGCGGACCACAGGGGCAGGTCCACGGGCCCGAGGTTCAGGAGCTGGTGGCCAAAGAGCAGCACGCGCTTGCCGCTGACGTGGGTGATGGTGCCGCTGGCGGCCATGTCCATGTCCCCCTGCACGAGGGTGATGGAGACCATGCCGCCGGGCTCGAGGGGGCTGGCCTCGCCGCCGGGGGCCGGCGCCAGGGCGGGCGCCGCCATGTACTGGAGGGGCAGGCCGTCCAGGAAGGCCTTCGCGTCCGGCGTGAGCTCCCCGCCGGCCACCGCGAGGGGCAGGCGCTTGGCCTCGGCGGCCTCCTCCCCCGCCAGCTCCCGGAAGGCGAGCATGCGCCCGGAGAGGGCCGCCTTCAGGACCTTCGGGGGCTCCACCTTGGGCAGGACCAGGGGGGTGCGGCTGGAGGCGCCCTCGGGGACGTCCTTCAGCTGGTCCAGCATGTCCGCGATGGGCGTGATGCCGCCGACGGCCTCCTTCTCGAAGGTGAAGCCGGTGCTGAGCGCGCCCACCAGCCGGCCGTCGATGTAGCAGGGGGAGCCGCTCATGCCGGCGAGGATGCCGGTTTCCGCCAGGGGCCCGCCGCTGGCCTTGACCAGGATGAGGCTGCGGCCGGGAGCCATGTTCCGCTGGATCCCCAGGACCTCGAATTCGAAACGTTCGATCTTCGAACCGCGGAACACGGTTTTTCCATAGCCCTTCATGCCTGGCTGGACCTCATGGAGACCCATGGTGGCCTGGGCTGCGAGGGGAGCGGCAAGGGCGAGGACGAGGGCGGGGCGGAGGCGGCGCAGGGCCTGGGTCATTCGGATCTCGGCAAAAGGGAAGGCTACCAGGACGGGGCTCCGCGGACCGGCGGGGATTCGTGCTCCCCAAGGGGGTGCCGCCAGGGTAGGCTTCGTTTCCGTTACCCACGCTTCCCTTGGGGCAGTCCGTGCCCCCATGTAGGCTGAATTCCTGGAGGAACCTTTCATGCTGAACCGACACTTGCGTCTCCTGACCCCCCTTGCGCTCCTGATGGCGGCGGCGCCCCTCGCGGCCCAGGGCGCCAGCACCCAACTCGGGGGCATGATCACCTCCCCGTCCGGCCAGGCCATCTCCGGCGCGAACGTCACCATCCGGAATTCGGAGACCGGTTACACCCGCACGGTCCAGTCCGACGCCGCCGGACGCTTCGTGTCCGTCTCCCTGCCCGTGGGTCCCTATACCCTGTCCGTCTCCAAGGACGGGTTCCAGACCGCCGCCAACATCCGGGTCAACCTGAACCTCGGCGACGCAGCCCCCCTGACGGTCAAGCTGGCCCCCACCGCCTCCGCGGTCGTGGAGGTCACCGCTGTGGCGTCCCAGGTGGATTCGGAGCGCTCCTCCGCCGCCTCCCTCGTCAGCCCCGACGCCCTGGTGAACCTGCCCATCAAGGGCCGCGACTTCTCGGGCTTCGCCAAGCTCACCCCCGGCGTCGTGACCGACAGCCAGCGGGGCAACCTTGCCATCGCCGGCCAGCGCGGCATCAACACCGCCATCAACATCGACGGCGGCGACTACAACCAGCCCTTCTTCGGCGGCAGCACCGGCGGCGCGGAGGGCAAGACCCCCTTCACCGTGTCCATCGAAGCCATCCGCGAATTCCAGGTCATCACCGACGGGGCCTCGGCGGAGTTCGGCCGGATGGGCGGCGGCTACCTGAACGCCATCACCAAAAGCGGCACCAACGAGTTCGCGGGGAGCGTCTTCTATTACCAGCGCCCCAGCAGCATGGTGAGCAAGAGCCACTCGACCCGCCTCGAGCCCGCGGATTTCAAGCTCCGCCAGTACGGCTTCTCCTTCGGCGGGCCGATCGTCAAGGACAGGCTCTTCTTCTTCGTCGCCTACGACGGCCAGCGCCGCACGGACCCCCAGGACCAGATCTGGGGCGGCACCAATCCCCCCGCGGGCCTGCTGCCCCTGAACTCCGCCGTGGCCGCCGACGCCGCCCTCCTCGCCCGCCAGGGCCCCTACTCGGTGCGCGCCAACAGCGACGTGGTGTTCGCCCGCCTGGACTGGAACGTGAACGCCGACCACGCCCTGCAGTTCCGCGTGAACCGCTCGGACTTCAAGGGCAACGTGGGCCAGGGCCTGACCAACGCCCGGGAGAGCATGTCCACGGACGACATCAAGACCTCCTCCGTCGTGGGCCAGTGGAACTGGACCATCAACGGCAACTGGTACAACGAGCTGCGGGTCAACTACGTAAAGGACGAGCAGCCCCGCGTCTCTGCCACGAAGAACCCCCAGGTGACCATCACCAACGTCGGCACCTACGGCAGCCCGGTCAATTTCGAGCGCGAGTTCGAGACCAAGCGCACGCAGATCATCGAGACCCTCAACTACGTCACCACCACCTTCCAGGTCAAGGGCGGCATCGACTACAACCGCACCGAAGCCGCCGAGGTCTTCGCCTCCACCCAGTACGGCTCCTATTCCTTCAGCAACATCGCGGACTTCCGTGCCGGCAACTGGAGCCAGTACCAGCAGCGCTTCAGCCTGGTGGGCGGGACCGCGCGGGATTCGGGCGTCTTCGCTGCCAAGGAGCTGGAGCTCGCCGCCTTCGTCCAGGCGGACGTGCGGCTGTCGAACTCCTTCAAGTTCGGCGTGGGCCTCCGCTACGACCGGCAGGAGCACCCCGACTTCGCCATCGCGGACATCTCGAACCTGCAGGCCGCCAGCCTGCCCGTCACCGCGAAGATCCCCACGGACACGCACATCTCGCCGCGCCTCAGCTTCACCTGGAGCCCGGAGGCAGACGCGGGCCGCACCGTGGTCCGCGGCAGCATGGGCCGCTACGTGAGCCGCACGCCCTCGGTCTTCCTCTTCCAGGTCTACGCGGAGAATGGCAAGCGGGCCGCCCGCATCACCTTCACCTCCGCCCAGGCCGGAACCTTCGGCATCCCCCGCGGTGCGACCTTCACGCCGGACTCCCCCTTCGTCCTGTCAGGCCTCCCCACCGGAGCCTCCCTGCCCGCCCTGGACGTCTTCACCTTCAGCCAGGACTTCCAGAACCCCACCACCGACCGCATGAACCTCGGTGTCGAGCGCGCCTACGGGAGCTGGGTGCTGGGCCTCTCCGGCACCTACGCCAAATCGGAGCACCTGGAGCGCCTCGCGGACCTGAACCTGGGTACCCCCGTGGCCAACGCCCAGGGCCGGCTGGTCTTCCCCGCGACGCGGCCCAACACGAACTACCGCCAGATCGCGGCCTACGTCTCCGACGCCGAGGGCCGCTACCAGGCCCTCACCCTCAGTGCCAAGTACGAGAAGGCCGGCAGCCCCTTCTCGGCCTCCCTCTTCTACACTTTCAGCCGGAACCGGGACAACGATTCCAACGAGCGCAACTTCTCCAGCTATTCCACCCAGAACACCCAGCGCCCCATGGACGACTACTCATGGGCCGACACGGACCGCCGCAACGTGCTCACGGGCTCCATCAGCTGGATCGAGAAGCGCTGGACCGGCATCCAGTTCGGCTTCGGCTTCAACTACCTCTCCGGCTTCGGCTACACGGCCAACCGGGGGAACGACCTGAACGCCGATGCCATCACCTCCAACGACCGCCTCATCGGCAGCCAGCGCAACGGGTTCCGCAGCTCCTCGACCACCAACGTGGACATGAAGATGAGCCGCGACTGGATCTTCGGCGGGCGCATGAAATTCACCCTCTCCGCCGAGGTCTTCAACCTGCTGAACCACGTGGACTCCTATCCGCGCCTCACCTTCGGCGGCACGGACGCGGCGCCGGTCATCACCTACGCCCGGAACGTCACCTCCAGCGCCCGGGAAGTCCAGCTGGGCGCGCGCTTCGCCTTCTGATCCAAGGCGTTTCCACCAACGGGCGGCGCGAGCCGCCCGTTTTCGTTAGGCTCAAGGCATGAAGATCCTCTGTCTCGGCGACGTGGTGGGCGAGCCCGGCCGGCGGCTCATGGAGGCCCATCTCCCGGAGTTGAGGCGTGAGCACCAGGTCGACTTCATTGTCGTCAACGGCGAGAACGCCGCCCACGGCCACGGCATCAGCGAGCGCATCGCGAGGGACTGGTTCGAGAACCTGGGGGTGGACGTCATCACCACCGGCAACCACGCCTTCGACGTGAAGGACATCGGGCCCTACTTCGCCAAGGAGCCGCGCCTGCTCCGGCCCGCCAACTACCCGCCGGGCACCCCGGGCCTGGGGCACGTGAAGCTGCACACCCGCACCGGCGAGGAGGTCCTCGTGGTCTGCCTCATGGGCCGGGTCCACATGCCCCCCTGCGACGATCCCTTCCGGGCGGTGGATGCGCTGCTCATGAAGGAGCGGGCGGACCTCGTCCTCGTGGACTTGCACGCGGAGGCCACCAGCGAGGCCCAGGCCATGGGCTGGCACCTGGACGGCCGGGCGGCGGCGGTGGTGGGCAGCCACACCCACGTGCCCACCCTGGACGCCAAGGTCCTGCCCGGCGGCACCGCCTACGTCACCGACATCGGCATGACGGGCCCCTACGAGGGCGTCATCGGCATGCGGAAGGAGGCCAGCCTCAGCCGCTTCCTCAGCGTGCAGAAGGCGCGGTACGAGGTGGCGGAGGGCGACCTCCAGCTCCACGCCGTGCTCATCGAGACCTCGGGGCGGAAGGCGGCCGCCATCACCCGGCTGGAACGCCGGCTGTGAGCGCGCCCCCCGGGGAGGCGGCGGGACCCGAGGGCGTGAGCCTCTCCACCCGCCTGGGCTGGGTCTCCTTCTTCAACGACGCCTCGGGGGAGGCCATCACGCGCCTGCTTCCCCTCTACCTCGCCGCCCTGGGCGGGCCCGGCCTGGTGGGACTGGTGGAGGGCCTGGCGGAGGCCGTGGCCCTCGTGCTCAAGGCCTTCTCGGGCTGGATCTCCGACCACCTGGAGAGCCGCAAGCCCCTGGTGAGCGCCGGCTACGGGCTGTCGGCCCTGGCGAAGGTCCTGATGCTGCTGGTCGGCTCGCCCCTGCTGCTGGGGGCCGCGCGGGTCCTGGACCGCACGGGCAAGGGCCTGCGGGGCGCCCCCCGGGACGCCATGGTGGCGGACGCGGCGAAGCTCGGCCGCCTGGGCCGGGACTTCGGCGTCACGCGTTTCCTGGACACCCTCGGCGCCGTGGCGGGCCTGCTCCTCGCCCTCGCCCTCGGCCTGGGCGCCGTGGCCGTGGACGCCGCCCTCTTCCGCCGCGCGGTGCTGTGGGCCCTGCCCGCCGCCGCCGCCTCGGTCCTTCTCGTGCTCCTGTGGGTGCCCCGCATTCCCCGCCAGGGCGGCCGCCGCCGCCTCGACTTCGGGGTGCCCCGGGAGATCCGCGCCTACCTCGCCATCGTGCTGCTCTTCACCCTCGCCGCCTCCAGCGACGCCTTCCTCCTGCTGCGGGGCCGGGAGCTGGGGCTCTCCCTCCGGGAACTGCACCTGCTCCTGGTGCCCTACAACCTCCTGGCGGCCCTCCTGGCCCTGCCCGCGGGCCGCCTGTCGGACCGCCTGGGCCGGCTGCCCTTCCTCCTCGCGGGCTGGACGGTCTACGGCCTCTGCTACGCCGCCATGGGCCTCGCCCCGGGCAAGGGGGCCTTCGCCGCAGCCTTCCTGGTCTACGGTTGCTTCTACGGCCTCACCGAGGGCGTGGAGAAGGCCCTGCTGGGGGACCTGCTGCGGCCGGAGCACCGGGGCACCGGCTACGGCGCCTTCCAGCTGGCGGTGGGCCTCGGCACCCTCGCCGCGAGCCTGCTCATGGGCTGGATGTGGAGTGCCTGGGGCAGCGCCGCGGCCTTCGCCGTCACCGCGGGCGTCGCCCTCCTCGCCACCGGCCTGCTGGGGGCCTGGGGGCGGTTCAGAAGGCCTGCGCCTTCCCCCGCTCCGCCACCGCCACGTTCCTGAAGCCCGCGGCCCGCAGGGCGACCGCGTTCTTTTCGAGGCCCTCGGGCTCGCCGTGCACACAGGTGATCCGCACCTTGTCCTTGTCCTGCCGGGACAGCCAGGCCGCCAGGTCCGCGGCGTCCAGGTGGCCGGAGAGGAAGCGGAAGCTGCGCACCTGGCCGGGCCGGATCCGCACGGTGCGCCCGCCCACGGCGACGTCGCCGCCCTGGCCCGAGGCGGCGATCTTCCTGAGCTGGCCGCCGGTGGCTTCGGGATCGCTGTAGCCCACCAGGAGCAGGCGGGTGGTCGGATCCGCGAGGCGGCTGGCGACCACCTCCTCGTCGTCGGGCTCGTCCAGGGCGAAGGTGGTGGTGATGAGGATGCAGGGGCCCTTGAGGTCCGCGGGGACCTTCGCGGCGAGCTTGCCCGGCAGCAGGCCGCCCACCTTGTAGACCTCGGGCTTGAACCAGGGCTCGAGAGAGGGCTGCTCCGCCTCCTTCTCGTAGAGCACCGTGTAGGCCAGGGCCGTGCGGGAGGGCACGTAGACCGGCGTGTCGAAGGGCAGCTGGCGGAAGGCCTGGGCCCGGCGGAGAAGGTAGAGGGCCTTCTGGGTGCGGTCCAGGGCGTAGGCGGGGATCCAGACGATGCCGCCGGCCTGGAGGCCCTCCGCCACGGCCTTCACGAATTCGGCGGCCTCCTTCCCGACCTCCGGTCCGCGGGTCTGCCCGCCGTAGGTGGATTCCACCCACACGGCGTCCACGGGGGGCGCGGGCGGGGCTGCGGTTTGCAGGGGCGAGAGGGGATGGCCCAGGTCGCCGCTGAAGAGCAGGCGCCGGCCCCCCAGCTCCAGGAGGATGGAGGCCGAGCCCGGGATGTGGCCCGCGTCCAGGAGGGTGAAGGCGCCCCCGTCCGCCAGGGGCAGGCGCTCCCCGTAGCTGTGGCCC
>JBGASS010000031.1:0-12573 GCA_044229555.1 Holophagaceae bacterium | reverse complement strand
CCAGGCGCCGGTGCATCTGCTGCTCATCCCGAAGGTCCACTGCCCAGGGCTGAACGATCTGAGCTCGCAGGTGATGCCGGCCCTGGGGCGGATTCCCCAGGTCGCCGCCGAGCTTGCCCGGACCCACGGAGTGGCCGCCGGCGGCTGGCGCCTGATCTCCAACTGCGGGTCCGACGCCGGGCAGACCGTCTTCCACCTGCATTTCCACCTGCTGGGCGGGAAGCCCTTGGGGGGAAAGCTCGTTAACTAGATTCCACGGGGCGAAATGCGCTGAAACCCAGGCTGGAAAG
Organism: Holophagaceae bacterium; assembly: GCA_044229555.1. GTDB lineage: Bacteria > Acidobacteriota > Holophagae > Holophagales > Holophagaceae > JADJVL01. Next base: position 12,283 of record JBGASS010000031.1, on the reverse strand, counting down.
GCTATTTTTAGCCTTCCAAGGCCTGGGTTTCGTGTGTTTGGGCGGTTATTTCGCTTTTCTTTTGGCTTGAGAGCCCAGGGGTCATCCCTACACTCGTGAGTGGCAATCAGTGGCTAAAAATGGATTGAAGTGGTTCGAAATGGTTCGGCCCCTCTCTCTGTTCACGGCTCCTGGACCACTTGTTGAAAGGCGGGATCGGTGCTGCGACTGCGCGGCAATTCACCGGCCACCGTGGATGAGAAGGGACGGCTCAAGCTCCCCTCCACGTTCAAGGCTGACCTCGAATCCCACGCCCTGGGCGTGGGAAGGGAGGTCGCCCGCCACTACCTCACCTCCCTCGATGGGCGTTCCGCCCGGCTCTACCCGATGCCGGTGTGGGAGTCCATCGAGGAGAGGCTCGCGGGCCTGCCCGCCACTTCTCCGGCCAAGCGCAAGTTCCTGGAAGTGACCGCCTACTACGGCTCCGAAGTGGAACCCGACGCCCAGGGCCGCTTCGTGATCCCGCCCATCCTGCGGGAGGCGGCCCAGCTCATGGGAGAGGTCGCCATCCTGGGCCAGATGGACCACCTGGCCCTCTGGAACAAGGGCGGCTTCGCGCGGCGCCTGGCCGCCGAGCCCCTCACCGGCGACGACCTCGCGGCCCTCGCGGACCTGGGGATCTAGCCGTGATGTGCGCGACTCCCCTCCACGTCCCCGTGCTGCTCCAGGAGGTCCTGGAAAACCTGCCGGTCCCCCCCTCGGCGCGGATCCTGGACCTGACCCTCGGCCTGGGCGGCCATGCCGAAGCCCTGCTGGCCCGCGCCGACGCGGACACGCGCATGCTCGGCGTGGACCGGACCCGAGGTCTGTGCGGCCGCCCGGGAGCGCCTGGGCCAGGACGCGCGGCTGTCGATCCTGGCGGGGACCTACGAAGAAGTCTGGGACGATCTCGGGCCTTCCAGGCCTGAGGAGCCTGCAGGCCCACGAAGGCTCGACGCCATTCTCATGGACCTCGGCGTCTCCAGCCTCCAGCTCAAGACGCCGATGCGGGGCTTTTCCTTCCGGGAGGAAGGCCCCCTGGACATGCGCATGAACACCGAGGACGGCCCCACGGCCCTGGACTGGCTGGAGCAGCAGGACGACGCCAGCCTCGCCGACGCCATCTACCAGTACGGCGGGAGGAACGGGCTTCGCGCCCCATCGCCCGGGCCATCCTGAAGGCCCTGCGGGCCGGCCGCCCTGGACACCACCGCCGACCTGGCGGAGGCGGTCTACACGGTGCTGCCCAGGGTGGTGAAGGGCCGGCGCGTCCCCCTGGACCCCGCCACCCGCACCTTCCAGGCCATCCGCATCGCCGTGAACGGGGAACTCGAGGGTCTGTCCCGCGCCCTCGAGCGCGCGGTGGAGGCCCGCGCCCCGGCGGGCCGCCTGGGCGTCATCAGCTTCCACAGCCTGGAGGACCGCATCGCGAAGCAGACCCTGCGCCGCCTCTCGGGCATCTACGACGGCCCGGGCCGCCACGCCCCGGCCGAACTGCCCAGGCACGTCCGCCTTATCCATCCCGGCGGCCCCGGGCGAGGCCGAATGCGCCGCCAACCCGCCCTCCCGCTCCGCCCGCCTGCGCGTGGCCGAGCGCCTTCCCTGATCCGGAGTCGGCCATGTCCATTCAACCCAATACGATGCACGCCCGCGGCCGCCAGGTCGAAGGCGAAGGCATCCTGCGCCTCCTGCTCCTCGCCGCGGCCTTCGCCATGCCCCTCGCGTCGATGATCTACATCCAGGTGCAGAACACGCGCATGAGCTACGCCATGAACGAGGTGCGGGACAAGATCAAGACCGCCGAGGAGAACCAGCGGAAGCTGCTCCTGGAGCGCAGCCGCTTCCAGCGCGACGAGGAGGTCAGCGGCTACGCCATCAAGGCGGGGCTCCAGCCCCGCAAGACCAGCCACCTGATCCGCCGGGTCTTCACGGCGGAGGACCAGAAGCTGGCGAAGCTCCATCCGGTCCCCTCGGACCGGCTCTAGGAGGTTAGGGGTTAGGATGGGAAGCCCCGCTTCCGCGGGGCTTTTCCTGACCGGGCCATGGCCTTCCTCCTCCCTTCCACGCGGCCCCGTCCGCTCCTCGGCGCCCCGGGCGCGGAGGAGCGCGTCGAGGCCCGCATGCCCTGGATCCTCGGCCTCGTCCTGCTATGGGCCCTGGCGGTGCTGCTGCGGCTGGTCTGGGTCCAAGGGGTGCAGCACCAGCGCTACCGCGCCCGGGCCGACGCCCAGCACCAGGTGAAGGTCCCCATCGCGCCGATCCGGGGCGAGATCCGCGACCGGCGGGGGGAAAGCCTGGCGATCTCCCTGAAGGTGGAGAGCCTCTTCTGCAATCCGCCCGCCTTCTACCCGGACTACCGGGGCGGCAAGGGCGAGGAGGCGGTGTGGGGCAATCCCGACCGCAAACTCGCCGCCCAGGTCGCCGCGAAGCTTGCCCCCATCCTGGAGCTGCCGAAGACCGTCGTCCTGGACCGGCTGCTCCGGAAGAAGCCCTTCGTCTGGATCGACCGCCAGCTGGAGCCCGGCAAGGCCGCCGCCATCAAGGCCCTGGAGATCGAGGGCCTGGAGTTCCTGCCCGAAAGCCGCCGCTACTATCCCCGCGGAAACCTCGCCTGCCAGATCCTCGGCTTCACCGACATCGACGGCAACGGCCAGCTCGGCATCGAGCGCACCTTCCAGGACCAGCTCGCGGGCCAGCCCGGGGAGCTGCTGGCGCCCCGGGACGCCAAGGGGCGGCTGCTCATCCTGCAGGAGAACTACGCCAAGATCCCCGTCAACGGCGCCAGCCTCCAGCTCACCATCGACGGCACCATCCAGCACATCGTGGAGGACGCCCTCGAGGACGCGGTGAAGCTCAGCCGCCCGGCGACGGCCTACGCGGTGGTGGTGGACCCCAACACCGGCGAGATCCTGGCCATGGGCGGGACGCCCACCTTCGACCCGAACCACGTGCTGCCGCTGCGGTTCCGCAACCGGGATCCGAAGGACTTCTCGGCGGCCGAGAAGGAGGAGTACCGCAAGGAGCTGGAGCGGCAGCGGGCGGCGCGCAAAGTGCATCCCGTGGAGGACGCCTACGAGCCGGGATCGACCATGAAGATCTTCACCGCCGCCATCGCCCTGGAGGAGCGCAAGGTGCACCTGGGGGAGAAGATCGACTGCATGGGCGGGCACTGGCGCTTCGACAAGACTCTCACCATCAACGACACCCACAACCACGGCATCCTCTCCTTCGAGGAGGTGCTTTGGCAGAGCTCCAACGTGGGCGCCGCCAAGATCGGCCTGCGCCTGGATCCGGCGGTGCACTACCGCTACCTGCGGGATTTCGGCTTCGGCCAGCAGACGGGCCTCAACTTCCCCGGGGAAACCTCGGGCAGCATGATGGCGCCGGACCGGTGGAGCGGGACCACCCAGCCCACCTTCTGCTACGGCTACGGCCTCAGCGTCTCGCCCCTGCAGATCCTCATGGCGGGCTGCGCCCTCGCCAACGGCGGCAAGCTCATGCAGCCCCTGCTGGTGCGGCGCATGTTCAACGACCAGGGCGCCCTGCTGAAGCCCTTCGAGCCCGTGGTGCGCAAGCAGGTCCTCAGCGAGGAGACCTCGAGCCTGATGCGGGAGGCCCTGAAGGGGGTCATCACCAACGGCACCGGGAAGAAGGCGAGGCTCGAGGGCGCCGAGGCCATCGGCAAGACCGGCACCGCCCGCAAGATCATCAACGGCAAGTACGATCCCCGCCGCCACTTCGCCTCCTTCCTGGGCTTCTTCCCCGCGGACAAGCCCCAGTTCGGGATGCTCTTCATGCTGGACGATCCTGCGGGGGACGTGACCGGCGGCGATGTGGCGGCCCCCCTCTTCAAGAAGATCGGCGACGGCATCCTCCGCTACCGCGCCAGCGCCACCGCCGGCGAGCGAGAGCCGGACCTGAAGCTCTCCCTGCGGGACTGGCCTTCCAGCGAGAGCAGCGAGGCGGCCATCCACGTGGAGGTGGGCAAGGTGCCGGAGGTGAAGGGCCTCTCTCTCAAGGCCGCCATCCAGCGGGTGGTCATGGCCGGCGGCGAACCCCGCATCGAAGGCGCCCCCGGCGGCTCCATGGCGGCGCGGGTGCAGGGCCAGAGCCCCGAGGCGGGGGCGGACCTGAAGCCCGGCGGGCCCGTGATCTTGCGCGTCGGGGGCGGGCCGTGAAGTTCGAGGACTGGATCCAGGGCCTGGAGATCACGAATTGGCGCGGCCCCATGGACGCGGAAGTCGTCGACGTCTCCAGCGACAGCCGGGAAGTGGGGCCGGGCTGGTGTTTCGTGGCCCTGAAGGGCGAACGGCACGACGGCGCCGATTTCATCCCCTCCGTGATGAAACGGGGCGCCGTGGCGGTGCTGAGCGATGGCGAGGTGCCCGTCCCGGAGGGCATCGCCTTCGGTGTCCTGTCGGATGGGCGAAACACCATGGCCCTGGCGGCGCAAAGGCTCTATGGATCACCCGATGAAAGGCTCGCCCTCATCGGCGTCACGGGCACCAACGGCAAGACCACGGTGACCACGCTGATCCGCCAGCTCCTCCGGGGCAGCGGCATGGGCTGCGGCCTCATCGGGACCGTGATGAACGCAGCCGGGGACCTGGAGGAGGAGGCCGCCCGCACCACGCCAGAGAGCCCCGCCTTTTACCGCTGGCTGCGCCGCAGCGTGGAGGCCCGGGACGTGGCCGTGGCGGCGGAGGTGAGCAGCCACGCGCTGAGTCTTGGCCGGGTCCACGGCGCCCGCTTCAAGGTCGGCGTCTTCACGAACCTGACCCAGGACCACCTGGACTTTCATGGCGACATGGAGGCCTACTTCGCCGCGAAACGGCGCCTCTTCGAGCGTTCGAGCCGCAGCCTCGTCAACGCGGATGATCCCTATGGCAGGCTCCTGCTCGAGGCGGATCCGGCGGCGCGCAGTTTCGCCCTCGACCGTCCCGCGGACTACCGCGCCGAAGCGGTGGAACTGGGCACCACGGGAACGGGCTTCCTCCTTCGGGCACCGCAGGGGACCTGGCCCATCGAGAGTCCCCTCCTCGGCCGCTTCAACGTCCACAATCTGGTGGCTGCCCTTGGGGCCATCGCCGAGGCCGGATTCATGATCGCGGACATGCTTCCCGCCGTCCCCGCCCTCACCGGCGCGCCAGGCCGCCTGGAGCGGGTGGCCCGCGGGCAGGACTTCGGCGTCGTCATCGACTACGCCCACACGCCCGACGCCCTGGAGAAGATCCTCGCCGAGGGCCGCCGCCTCCTGAAGCCCGGGGGAAGGCTGCACGTCCTCTTCGGCTGCGGCGGCGAGCGGGACCGCACCAAGCGGCCCCTCATGGCGGCGGCGGTGGCCGCAGGCGCCGACGTGATCTGGCACAGCAGCGACAATCCGCGGGGCGAGGACGTCGAAGGGATCCTCGATGACGCGGCGACCGGCATTCCGGATTCCGTCCGCACCGATCCCGCCCGCTACCACCGGCAGGCCGACCGCGCGAAGGCCGTGGTGGCCGCCCTCGCCGACTGCCGCCCCGGGGACCTGCTCATCCTCGCCGGCAAGGGCCACGAGCCCTACCAGGAGATCGCCGGGGTGAAGCATCCCTACAGCGACCGCGGCGCGGCGGAAGCGGCGCTGAAGGAGCGGCTCCCGTGAGCCTCTGGTCCCTGGCGCAGGTCCGCGACGCCTTGGGCGTCGGCACCATCCTCGGCAACGGCGCGGTGGTTCCGGCGGCGCTTTCCCTCGATACGCGGGCCCTGCAGCCCGGCGCCTGCTTCGTGGCGCTGAGGGCAGAGCGGGACGGCCACGATTTCGCCGCCGGGGCGGTGTCCAAAGGGGCGGCGGCGCTGCTGGTGGATCACGCCTTGCCCCTGGGGATCCCCCAACTCGTCGTCTCCGACACCCTCGCGGCCCTGCAAGCCTGGGGCGCGGCGCGCCTGGCGGCCGTCCGGCCCCGCGCCGTCTTCGGCGTCACCGGCAGCGTCGGCAAGACCAGCACCAAGGAGCTGCTGGCCGCGGCCACCGGCGGGTGGAAGACCCCGGGCAACCGCAACAACACCCTCGGCCTGCCGGAAGCCCTGGCCACCCTGCCCGCGGGCGAGCCGGCTGCGGTGCTGGAGATGGGCATGAGCACGCCCGGGGAGATCCGCCGCCTCACGGAGATCGCGCCCCCGGACTTCGGCCTCATCACCACCATCGGGTCCGCCCACATCGAATATTTTGCCGAAGGGCAGGAGGGCATCGCCAAGGCCAAGGGCGAGCTGGTGGCGGGGTTGAAACCCGGCGGCGCCTGGACCCACCTGGCTTCAGACCTCTGGAGCCGCTGGATCGCGGAGCAGCCCTGGGCCGCCCACGTCCTCGCGGTGCCCGTGGGGGAGGGCGCGGACTTCGGCTGGGAATCCGTGGAATCCCAGGGGCCGAGGGGCGAGCGCTTCGTCCTGCGGACGCCGGAGTACCGGCTGCCGGTGGCCTTGAAAATGCGAGGCGCCCACCAGGTGCGCAACGCGGCCCTGGCCGGGGCCGTGGCCCTCCTCGCGGGCTTCGACCGGGACGCGGTGGCCGCGGGCCTGGGCCGGGCGGAACCGGAGCAAGGCCGCGGCCGGCTGCTCGCCTTGAGCGACGGCGGCTGGCTCCTGGACGAAAGCTACAACGCCAGCCGGGATTCCCTCCTGGCCTGCGCCGAGGCGCTGCTGGAGCTGGAAGGCGGCGAGGCGGTGGCGGTGCTGGGCTGCATGCGGGAACTGGGCTCCGATTCCCTCCGCATCCACGAAAGCGCCGGGGCGGAACTCAAGGCCCTGGGCCTGTCGCGGATCTGGGTCTTCGGCACCGAGGCCTCCAGCCTGGCCGCCGGCTTCGGGAAGGGCGCGAAGGCCTTCCCGGATTTCGAGAGCCTGCGGGACGACGGCTCCGGACTCGGCGCCATTCCCGCCGGCGCGCGGATCCTGGTCAAGGGCAGCCGCTTCTGGCGCAGCGAGCGCGCCGTGGACTGGCTGCTGGCCCGGCAGGGCTGATCAGGCGAAGAAGACCCGCTGCACCGTCCAGTAGAGGCCCACGGCGCCGATGAGGAGGGAGGCCGGGACCGTGATCCGGGGCCGGTACCAGTCCGTGCGTCCGAAGGGCAGGCCCAGGACCGCGAAAGCCAGGGCCACCACGCCGAGCTGGCCCAGCTCCACGCCGGCGTTGAAGCCCAGCAGGGCCGTCAGGAAGTCGCCGCGCTGGAGGCCGAGATCGTGCAGGGCGCCGGCGAAGCCCAGGCCGTGGAGGAGGCCGAAGGCGAAGACCACGGCGACGCGGCGCCAGTGGAACTCCCGGGTCCACACGTTTTCCGCCGCCACCGCCACGATGGAAAGGGCGATGAGGGGCTCGACGAGGGCCGGCCGCAGGGACACCACGCCGTAGAGGGAGAGGCCGAGGGTGATGGAATGGGCCACGGTGAAGGCCGTCACCTGCCACAGGATGGGCCGCAGCCGCAGGCTCAGGAGGAAGATGCCCAGCACGAAGAGGATGTGGTCCAGGCCTCCGGGCAGGATGTGGGTGAAGCCCAGGCGCACGTAGCTGAGGATCAGCCCGCCCCGGCCGGCCTTCAGGAGCGCGGGATCGAGGTTCACCTCCCGGGCCCTGCCGCCTTCCATCCAGAGCTTCAGGTCCTCCGTCCGGCCCTCGCCGCCCAGGGTGAAGAAGGTCTGGCCCAGGGGCAGCGACTCCTTCCAGACGAAGGCCCGGGCGCCGGCGGGCAGCTCGAAAACGAAGCGGAAGGCGAAGCGCCGCTGGGTGAGGTCGGGGGCGAGGGGTTCCAGGGCGGCGGCGGGATGGAAGGCCTGGCCCGCGGCGTCAAGGCGCAGGTGCGTCATGTAGGACCGCATGAAAGCTTCCGCCCTCTCCCGGCGTTCACCGTCCGGGGCAGACGGGTCCATTCCGGCGAAGGGATTGAGGGCGAGGGGCAGGTGCTCGGCGTCCACGTCCACGCGCACCTCCGCCCGGCGGCCGCCGGCGATCTTCATCTGTACCGCCACGGCGCCCAGCTCGTGGGCGCGAAGGGGCAGCAGCAGCCCGAAGGCGAGGGCGAGCCAGGCGAAGGCGCGCATCACCGGGCTTCGAAGGTCAGGGAGGCCCAGGCGCTCTGCCAGTCGGCGACGGGAGACTCGCTGCGCACGGCGTGCACGGCCTTGGCGAGCCAGAGCCCGGCGCCGCGGCAGGGCAGCTTCACGCGGCCGGCGCGGTCGGTGCGCGCCTGCACCGGGACCGGGGCGCCCCTGCGCTGGAGCTGGACCAGGGCGCCCGGCAGCGGCCGGCCCCGGTAGAGCAGTCTCAGCCGCAGATCCGCGTCCGCACTCCGGGGGTCGCTTTCCGGCACGAGTTCCAGCTCAAGGCCCAGCACCCGGTCGAAGCCGGCGGCGCCCGGGCCCCCGGCGTCGAGGAGACTCTTGGCGCAGCGCATGAAGCGGTCCCGGGCGGGCTTGGCGGTCTCGCCCTGCTTGCGGCGGGCCGCGGAGACGGCGTCGAGGCCCTCTTCGGCCAGGTAGGCCTCGAACTTCGGGCCCTCCAGCTCGACGGCGCTGTAGGCGGACTGGTAGACCGCCCAGTGGAGGCCCGGACCTTCGATCCGCGCCAACCCGGCGGGATCGGACCCTTCGGCCCCGAGGGCGGGGATTTCCTGGCCCGGGCCCGCCACGGCGAAGCGCTGGATCAGGGCGGGATTCCGGGGCACGGCCTCCCCCTGGAACCCCGTTCCGACCCGCAGGCGCAGGGCGACGCCCAGGCCGGGCTTCACCTGGTGGCGGGAGGCTTCGATCCAGAAGTCATGGGCCCCCAGGGAGCCGAGGCATCCCAGGAGGCAGGCGAGCAGGCGGAAAGGGCGGCTGGTCAAGGGGAGGTCCGGTCCATGGGGATGAATACGTGAAACCGCGCTCCGCGGATGGGGGGACGGGCGGATTTCGGTGAGAATGGGGCGGTCCCGCTTCCACCCGTCCACCGATCCCCCTGAAGGCCTGATGCTCCCCTGGCTGCTCTTCCCCTTCCGCGAATCCATCCGCGCCCTCGCCGTCCTCCGCTACGTCACCTTCCGCGCCGCCATGGCGGCGGCCACGGCCTTCCTGCTGGCCCTGGTCTTCGGGCCCATGGTGATCCGCACCCTGCGCCGCCTGAAGATGGGCCAGCACATCCGGGAGGAGGGCCCCCAGCACCACGCGGGAAAGGCGGGAACCCCCACCATGGGCGGCCTGCTCATCGTGCTGGTGATCACCCTCTCCACCCTGCTCTGGTGCGACCTCAAGGCCGGCACCATCTGGGTGGCCCTCATCTCGCTGCTCGGCTTCGGCGCCGTGGGGGCCCTGGACGACGCGAAGAAGCTCCTCAGGAAGCAGAACCTGGGCCTCAGCAGCTGGCAGAAGATGGCGGCCCTCACGGCGATCTCCGTGGTGGTGGGCTTCTTGATCCTCGACTTCGGCCTGCGGGGCAGCGCCACCAGCCAGCTCTCCGTCCCCTTCTTCAAGAACTTCGTGCCGGACGTGGGCGTCCTCCTGATCCCATGGATCGCCCTGGTCATGGTGGGCACCAGCAACGCGGTGAACCTGTCCGACGGCCTGGACGGCCTCGCCGCGGGGGGCACCCTCATCGTGGCCCTCACCTTCGCCGTGCTGGCCTACGTGGCGGGCCACGTGAAGATCGCCACCTACCTGGTGGTGCCCTACGTGCCCGGCGCCGCGGAACTGTCGGTCTTCATCGCCGCCATGTGCGGCGCCTGCCTGGGCTTCCTCTGGTTCAACGCCCACCCGGCGGAGGTCTTCATGGGCGACACCGGCAGCCTCGCCCTCGGCGGCGCGCTGGGCACCGTGGCCTGCATGATCAAGCAGGAGCTGCTCCTCGCCATCGCCGGCGGCCTCTTCGTCATCGAGGCCATCAGCGTCATCCTCCAGATCGGCAGCTACAAGCTGAGGGACGGCAAGCGCATCTTCCGCATGGCGCCCTTCCACCACCACATGGAGCTGGGGGGCCTGGCGGAGACGAAGGTGGTGATAAGGCTGTGGATCACGGCGATCATCTGCTCGGTGCTGGCGCTGGCGTCGCTGAAACTGCGCTGATGCGCCTGGTGGGACCCGGGTCGGGATAGACTGGAGTTTCCATGCTCCGTCCCGAACGCCTCGAAGACCAGGTCCAGTTCCTCCTCAGCACGCTGATCCAGCGGGAGGTGCGGGATCCGGACCTGGGCTTCCTGACCATCACCGCGGTGCGCCTCAGCGGCGACCGGGGGGTGGCGAAGGTCTACTACACCGTGATGCCCCTGGCCGGCGAGAACGAGGAGGCCACGACGGCCCGCAGCCGCAAGGCCCTGGGCCGCGCGGCGGGCTTCCTGCGCACGCAGCTGGCCGCGCGCCTCAAGCTGCGCCGCGTGCCCGAACTGCGCTTCTTTCCCGACGCCACCCTGGAAGAGGGCAACAAGATGGAGGACATCTTCGCCGAGCTGGAGAAGGAACGCGCTTCCCGGCCGCCGGCGGAGGAGCCGCAGCCCGGGGATGGGGACGAGCCCGCCTGACCGGCTTCATCTGCGCCCTGTTCACCTGCGCCTCCCTGGCCGATACTGGGCCTGGAGGCCACCGCCATGCCCCAGCACACCTTCACGGCCATCCTCGAGCGGGAGGAGGACGCCTACGTTTCCCTCTGTCCCGAACTCGACATTGCCAGCCAGGGGGGGACCGTCGAGGAAGCCCTGGCGAACCTGAAGGAGGCGGTGGATCTCTTCCTGGAATGCGCCGATCCAGCGGAGGTCCAATCCCGGCTCAAGGAACCCGCCCTGGTAACCCATTTCCAGACAACGCTCCATGCCTAGGTTGAGGCGGCGGTCGGGGGCGGCGGTTTGCCGGATCCTCAAGGCCTACGGATTCCAGGAGGTGCGCCGGCGTGGGAGCCACGTCGTCATGCAGCGTGTTTCGAAGGATGGCACCCTCACGGTTCCCGTCCCAGACCACGCGGACCTCAAGCCGGGCACGCTGTCCGCCATCATCCGCCAGAGCCACCTGCCGAGGCAGGCCTTCGAGGAGGAGGCGTGACCCTGACCCTTCCGTACTCCGGTCTCTGCCTCGTCCACAAGCCCGCCGGTCCCAGCAGCTTCGGCATGGTGAGGGAATTCTCCCGCGAGGCCCGGGAGGCGGGGCTGAAGAAGCATCCCGTGGGCCACGGCGGCACCCTGGATCCCTTCGCCGAAGGCCTCCTGCTCATCCTCGCCGGTCAGGCCACGCGCCTCATGGAACTCATGCATCCCCTGCCCAAGACCTACGTGGCTGAGATCGCCTGGGGCGCGGAGACGGATACCGGCGACCACCTCGGCGTGGTGGTGCGGGAAGGGGATGCGACGGCCTTGGACCCGGCGGGTCTTGATGCGGCGATCACCCCCTTCCTCGGATGGCGGGATCAGGTGCCCCCCGCCACCAGCGCCAAGAAGATCGGCGGCGAGTCCGCCTACAAGAAGGCCCACCGGGGCGAGGAGGTCGTGCTGCCGCCCTCCCGGGTCTTCCTCCACGCTGCCCGCTGGCTGCGCCACGACCTGCCCCGCGCGAGCACCCTCGAACTCACCGTCAAGGGTGGCTACTACGTCCGCAGCCTGGCCCGGGAGCTCGGCGAAGCCCTCGGCTGCGGGGCCCACCTCGCGGGCCTGCATCGCACCGCCATCGGGCCCTGGGCTGATCCTGGCGAAGGGGGCCGGGACTGGATTCGCGGCGAAGCCCTGGTGCCCTGGTGTCCTTCCCGCGTCCTCGATGATCCGGAAGCGGCGCGCCTCCTCCAGGGCCGGCCGGTTCCCATGGGTGAAATCGTGTCGGCGGCCTGGCCGATGCCGGCGGGGTTCCCGCGACCGGAAACGCCGATCCGCGGCCTTCACGAGGGCAGGCTCGTGGCGCTCCTGAAGGAGAAGGAGGGCGCCCTCTGGACCTCCGCGAACCTGCGGGGCGGGCTATAGCCGGGAGCCTCGCCTACCGGTCCCCCCAGTGCAGCTTCTCCCGCAGCAGGGCGAAGAAGGGCAGGGCAGGGTTCTGCAGCAGAGTGACCGTGGAGGCCGAGCGGCGCAGCTCGATGCGGTCGCCGGCCTGGAGGGCGTGGCCCGTCTGGCCGTCGAGGGTGAGGTAGCCTTCCTCCGCGTGTCCTACCGTGATCGTCACCCCGAGGTCGCTGGGCACCACCATGGGCCGCAGGGTGAGGCTGTGGGGACAGATGGGCGAGATCACCAGGGCCTCCAGGGCGGGATGCAGGATCGGTCCGCCGGCGCTGAGGGAGTAGGCCGTGGAGCCC
>JBGASS010000030.1:0-12490 GCA_044229555.1 Holophagaceae bacterium | reverse complement strand
CTCACGGCCGACGCCGAGGCCATCCTGGAGGCCCTGGAGCTGCCCTACCGCCGCATGCTGCTCTGCACGGGCGACATGGGCTTCAGCAGCCAGAAGACCTATGACCTGGAGGTGTGGCTGCCCTCCCAGAACACCTACCGCGAGATCAGCTCCTGCAGCTGGTTCGGCGACTTCCAGGCCCGGCGCGGCAACCTTAAGTACAAGCCCACGGATCCGAAGGCCAAGGCGGCCTTCCTCCACACCCTGAACGGCAGCGGCCTCGCCGTGGGGCGCACCTGGCTGGCGGTGCTGGAGAACAACCAGCGGCCCGACGGCAGCGTGGCCATCCCCAAGGCGCTCCAGCCCTACATGGGTTGCGACGAGATCCGCTGAGATGAGCCTCCTCGCCGTCCAGGGCCTCGGCCTCCAGCGCGGCGAGGCCTGGACCCTGCGGGGGACGAGCTTCGCGGTGGAGCCCGGGGAGGCCTGGGGCGTCGTGGGGGAGAGCGGCGCCGGCAAGACCACCCTCATGCAGCTGGTGCTGGGGCTGCTGGAGCCCACGGAGGGGCGCATCCTCCTGGAGGACGCGCCCTGGTCCGGCCTCGCGGAGCGGGCGCGGCGCTCCCGGCGCCCGCTCCTGCAGGCGGTCTTCCAGGATCCCCTGACCTCCCTGCCGCCCCACCTCACGGGCTGGCGGATCCTGACGGAGCCCCTGGAGATCCACCGGCGGGGCGACGCTTCTTCGCGCCGAGCGGCGGCGGCCGCCATGGCGGCGCGGGTGAAGTTTCCCGAAAGCGCTCTGGACCAGAAGCTCGCCCAGTGGTCCGGCGGCTCACCCAGCGCCTCGCCGTGGGCCGGGCGCTCATGCTCGAGCCCAGGCTGCTGGTGCTGGACGAACCCCTCTCGGCCCTGGATCCGACCCTGGCGGGCCATCTGCTGGAGGTGCTGCTGGAACTCAAGGCGGCGGGCACCGCCCTCCTCTTCGTCAGCCACGACCTGCCGGCGGTGGCGCGGCTCTGCGACCGCATGCTGGTGCTCTACGGCGGGGAGCCCATGTGCCAGGGTCCCGCGGCGGCGCTCATGGCGGAGCTCCGCCATCCCTACCTGCGGGGCCTCTGGGAGGCGGTGCCCCACCTGGACGCGCCCCAGGCGCCCCGCCGCTGGGGGGTGGAGGCCACGCGGGCGGAGGTCCAGGGGGGCTGCCGGCTCTACCCCCGCTGCCCCTCGGCCTCTCCGGCCTGCATCGCCGCGCCACCCTTCGGCGACGCCATGCGCTGCCACCATCCTTTCCCCTGAGGTTCCGGGCTACTCCTCGGCGCTACTCTTCGACCGGGGGGCCGTCGGGCAGCTCGCTGAGCCAGATGCCGTCCAGGCGGCCCCAGAGGGAACTGAAGCCCGGCCGCAGGCGGCCCTGCTGGAGCATCCGGGACTGTTCGGCCTCGAGGAGGCTCTGGGCGGCCTCCTTCTGGAGGATCTCCACCAGCATCCTGCGCTTCTCGAAATCCACGGGGCCCATGGGCGTGCGCCCGGTGACCTTGCCGATCCAGAGGCCGCGCTCGGTCCAGACCGGGACGGAGGCCTTGCCTTCGGTCCCGTCCAGCAGCGCGGTCCGCACCGCCGGGTGCTTGCCAAGCTCGGAGTAGGACTGCAGGGTCGTCGTCTGGGCCTGCACGGTGCCGCCGAGGGCCGCGAGCTGGCCGCCCGCCAGGGCCGCCTTCGTCTTTTCCATCAGCAGGCGCCGGGACTCCTCCGTGCGCCAGCCCGCCAGCACCTTGTCACGGATCTCCGCCAGGGGGGGCACCGCGGCGGGCAGCTCCTCCTTGACCCGGAAGACCACCAGCTGATCCCCGGCGGTGAGCACCTGGGAGACGGCGCCGACCTTGGCGGCGAAGGCCGCGCTGAGCACCGTGCCGGGACTGTGCAACCCTTCCACCGCGGCGCCGGGTTCCATGGGGGAAGGCGGCAGCAACGGCTTGGACGTGGTGATCGGCAGGTTCAGGCCCCGGGCGGCGGCGGCGAACTCGCCCTTCTTGCGGAGCTCCTCGAGCTTCGCCTTGGCGCGGGAATCGAACTGCTCCTTCGTGATCGAGGCCAGCAGCTCGCCCTTGGCCTCCTCGAAGGACTTCACCGGGCTGCCCCGCTTGATGAGGTGGACGCCGAACTGGGTGCGCACGGGCTGGCTGACTTCGCCTTCCTTCAGGGCGGAGACCGCCTCCTCGAAGGGCTTCACCATCTGGCCGGGGCCGAACCAGCCCAGGTCGCCGCCATTGCTCTTGCCGCTGGGATCCTGGGTGTTTTCGGTGGCGGCCTTCGCGAAATCCAGGCCGGCGGCGAGCTTCGCCCGCAGCGCCTGCGCCTTCTTCAGGGCCTCGGCGAATTCCGGCTCGCTGGCGGCCTTGAAGAGGATGTGGCTGGCATGGAAGAGCTTCGCGTAATCGGATTTCTTCAGCTCATAGGCCCGCTGCAGGGTGGCGTCGTCCACCTTGGGCTGCTCCTTCATGGAGGAAGGGTCCAGGGCGACGAATTGGAGCACGCGCCGGGCGGGCTGGCGGAACCGCTCGCCGCTCGCTTTGAGGAAGTCCGCCAGCTTGGCGTCGCCGGGATCGGGAACCGCGGCGGACTCCGGCTGCAGCAGCACGGATTCGAAGGCGATGGTCTCGTAGCGGGCCCGGAGCTCCCGGTTCAGCCAGGCCTCGTCCACGGGCGTCGAGGCGGCGGCCTGCTGGGTCAGCTTCCGGTTCTGCAGGGCCGCGCGGGATTCCAGCTCCCACTGGCGCAGGGAGAGGCCGTTCTCCCGCAGGATGGACTCGATGTCGGCCAGGGGCCGGAGGCTGCCGTCCGCCTGGAGGAAGACCGGCTGGCCCTTGAGCATGGTCTCGAGGCGCTCCCGCACCTCCCCGTCGGTCACCACGATCCCGTGGCGCTCGGCCTGGGCCTCCTCGATCTTGCGGCGCATCAGCTCCTGCAGGGCGTACTTGCGCATCATGGGCAGCTGGGCCTCCGCGTCCTGGCCCTTGGGGACGCCGCGCATCATGGTGAGCAGGAGCCAGTCGAAGTCCCGCTTCAGGATGTCCCGGCCATAGACCCGGGCGACGACGCTGTCCGGGGTCTCATGGCTGCCGCCGCTCGGGGCCAGGTAGGCCAGCATGCCGATGGCGAGGGCCAGCATGAGGCCGCCGGTGAGGGCCTGCTGACCTTTGAAGACTTTGCGGAAATCCTGGAGCATCTCATTCCTTCGCGTGGCCTTGGCCAGAATCCTCAAGGTTATCAAAGAGTGGCGCAGAGGCTAAACTGAAAGGCTTGGAGCGCGCATGGCCATTCATCCCGTGCTGACCTGGGGGGATCCCCGGCTCAAGCGGAACAGCGAGGACGTGGGGGACTGGAGCCCGGACCTGGACCGGCTCGTCGCCGACATGTTCGAGACCGCCATCGCCGAGGAGGGCGTGGGCCTGGCGGCGCCCCAGATCGGCTTCAACATCAACCTGGCGGTCATCGACACCAGCGCCGGGGAGGACCCGACCCGGAAGATCGTGCTCATCAACCCGGAAATCGTCCGCGAGGAGGGCGTCCAGCGGGGCCCCGAGGGCTGCCTCTCCATCCCCGGCATCCACGAGGTGCTGGAGCGCCCGAAGCAGGTCTGGCTGAAGAACCGCCGCCCCGACGGCACCTGGTACGAGCAGGAGGGCGAGGACCTGCTGGCCCGGGCCTTCTGCCACGAGATCGACCACCTGCGCGGCCGGCTCTTCGTGGAGTACTTCGGCCCCGTGAAGCGGCAGGTCATCCAGCGGAAGTACCAGAAGCTGCACAAATGACCCGCATCGCCTTCCTCGGCACGCCGGACGTGGCGGTGCCCGTCCTGGAGGCCCTGGCGGCGCGGCTGCCCGTGGCGGCGGTCTTCTGCAATCCGGACCGGCCCCGGGGCCGCGGCCGCGAGCTGCAGGCCCCGCCGGTGAAGGCCGCCGCCCGGAAGCTCGGCCTGCCGGTGCACCAGCCCGCCTCCTGGAAGGCGGCGGAGACACGAGCCCTCTGGGAGGCCCTGGCCGTCGACCTGGCGGTGGTGGTGGCCTACGGCCACCTCCTGCCCGCGTGGATGCTGGACTCCCTCCCCCTCGGGGCCTGGAACCTCCACTTCTCCCTGCTCCCCCGGTGGCGGGGCGCGGCGCCGGTGAACCACGCCATCCTCGCCGGGGATGCCGAAACCGGCGTGAGCCTCATGCGCCTGGAGCCGGGCCTGGACACGGGGCCCGTGCTGGCCCAGGCCCGCCGGCCCATCCAGGCGGCGGACGACGCGGAGGGCCTGCTCGCGGCCCTCGCCATGGACGCCGCGGAGCTGCTGGGGGAGCACCTGCCCGCCCTCCACACGGGCCGCGCCCGCCCGGTGGCCCAGGATGCCGCCCGGGCCACCCTGGCCCCCAAGCTCTCCAAGGATATGGCCCGCCTCGATCCCCGCGAGTCCGCCCTGGCCCTGCACCGCCGGGTGCGGGCCCTGCAGCCCTGGCCGGGGGCGGAGCTGCGCCTGGGGGGCGCGGTGCTGAAGGTCTGCGCGGTCGGCGCCCTCCGGCCCTCGGACCGGGCCCCGGGAACCCTGGCCTGGAGCCGCGCCGGAGCCTGGCTCACGGCGGGGGACGGGCGGGAGGTGGAACTCGCGCTGCTCCAGCGGCCCGGCAAGCCCGTGCAGCCGGCCTTGCAGGCGCTGCAGCCCTGGGGACCGGAAGGGAACCTCGGCCTCGACTGAAGGCCGGCAGCCCAGCGCCCTCAGCCCAACTTCGAGGCGATCTCCCGGTACTCCGGATCGATGTCGGCGACGATCTTGAACTCGGCCATGGCCTCGCCTTCCCGGCCCATGCCGACGAGCATCTCCCCCAGGTCGTAGCGCAGGCCGATGCTGTCCTCGGGGGGGAAGCCCGGGGCGGTGATGCCCTGGCGCAGCCAGTCCAGGGCGGCGTCCATGTTGCCCTGGCTGGCCTCGCAGATGCTCAGCATGGAGCAGCACTCCAGGGTGCGCTCGGGGTCCCGCATCGCCTTCTTGAACTCCTCGATGGCGGGCTCCAGCAGCATCATCTCCTTGTAGGCGATGCCCAGGTTGTAGTGGGTGTCGTAGTCGTCGCCGCGGACCTGCTGCTCGACGCCTTCGCGGAAGGCGTTGAAGAGCTCGTCCACGCTCTGGATCTTCTCCACCACGTTGGTGGCGTCGTGCATCTCCTCGCCCTCGCCGCTCTCCAGCAGGGCATCCCCGAGCACGTCGGTGAGGTCGAAGAAGGAGTGGGCGAAGTCGTCGTCGGCGGCCGCGGCCTTGGCCTCGTGCCCGAGCTTCCGCAGGGTCTCCTCGGCGGTGTGGAGCCGGGACAGCAGTTCCGGATGGTCGGGATACTGCCGGAGGGCGCCCTCGATCTCCGCCTTGGCTTCGTCGGGGCTGCCGTAGTCCATCTGGAAGTCGATGTCCCCCAGCAGGCCCTGCAGATCCTCGTCGATGACGGCGCCGGCGGCGACGGGCTCCGGCAGGAAGGCCGGCGGCGCTTCCAACAGGGGAGGCAGGAGGGGCGCGGTGGGCGGCATGGCCGGCGGGACCGGGGCCGAAGCGGGGGCCAGAGGCTCGAGGGCGGGCAGGGCCGCGAAGGGATCCGAGGCGAAGACCTCCGGGGGGGGCGGCGGAGGCGGGGCGGCGGCCCCGGCCAGGAAGGGATTCGGCGGCAGGGCCAGGACCCGGGGCTCCGGCGGCGCCACCCCCAGGGAGATGGCGTCGAATTCCGGCGCGGCGATCTCGAGGGGCGGCAGGACCAGGTCCCCGGAATCCAGGGCCTCGGGTTCGGCGAGGGGCTCGAAGCCCATCCGCTGGGAGATGGGGACGATGTCGGGGAAGGCCTCCGCGGGCCGGGGGCTGGCCGCGGCAGCCGGCGGAGCTGCGCCTCCCGGCAGGTCGAGGGGGATGATCCCCTCCAGCTCGATGGGGGCCGCCATCCCTGCCGCGGCGGGCGCTTCGGGCGCCGGCGGCATGCCGGGAACGAGGGTGATGTCCTCCGGGGGAGCGCCGAGGGCGATGCTGATGGGCTCGGCCCCGGCGGAGGGGGGCGCGCCGAGGGCGATGGCCGCGGGCATGGCGAAGGGGTCTTGGGGCGGGGGCGGCGGAGGCGGCGGAGCAGCGGCCGCGACGGCGTCCAGGCCGAGGGTGCGGCGATGCAGCCGGGTGGAGCCCGGGAACATCTGCTCCGCCCGGTCCAGCAGCTGGAGGGCGATCTTCTTCTTGCCGCCGGCGGCGAGGGAGGTCGCGGTCTGCACGTAGTGCATCTGGACGCGGGTGAGGATGCCGCTCTGGCGGTGGATCTCGGCCACCTTCTCGATGACCTCCATGTTGGCGGCGTCCAGCTCGAGGATCTTCTTGTAGACTTCGAGGGCCCGGTCCGCGGAGCGCGTGCGCATGAGCGTCTCCGCCTCGCGTTCCAGCTGCTGGATCTGCATCCGCTTCAGGGGATCCAGCTCCGTGTACTCCAGCCCGAACATCGTGATGTCCATGGCCCCGGTGCCGACGGTGGTGGGGGCGGGGGGCGGCGCCGGCGCGACGCCTTCCGAGGGCGTGATCCCCATGGACTTGAGCTGTTCGCCGATCTGGGCCGCCATCGGCTGGTCGCGGTTCTGGTTGGCGAGGGCGTAGGCGTGCTGGAGCGCATTGACCTGGTCCGCCCGCGCGCCGCCCTGGTGGGCGATCTCGGCGAACTGGATCCAGGCTTCGAGGGTGTACTGGCCCTGCAGGGCGTTGCGCATGGCCTTGGCCACCATGTCCCCGCCGCCCCGCCGCGCGAATTCCCGCCCGATGGGCTTGAAGAGCCGGAGGCCCTCGTCGGTGCGGCCGGCCTTGGCCAGCTCCCGGAGGGCGCGCTCGCAGAGGCCCAGGCATTTCTCCGGCAGCTGGGGGATCTGGACGAGGGCCTCCAGGGCTTTTTCGGGATTCTTCGACTGGAGCTCGATCTCCGCCAGGGCTTCCAGCAGCTCGTGGCTGCGGGGATTGGCGGCGAGGCCCTCCCGCAGGTGCTGCGCCGCGCCGGAGAGGTCGCGCTGGATCACCGCGAGCCGCGACTGGGTCAGGAAGACCTGGGGCGTGCTCACCATGGCCTTGGCGCGCTCCAGCACCTGGCCGGCCTCGGCGTGCATCTGCTCGATGGCGAGGGCCTCGGCCACCTCGAGGTAGATCCCCGCGGCCTTGTCCTTCATGCCTTCCTTGTTGTAGAGGTCCGCGAGCTTGATCTTGTTCTTGAGGTTCTTGGGGTCGAGGTCGACGACTTTGCCGAACTCCTCCAGGGCCCGCTTGATGAGGCCCTTCTTGGTGAAGTGCTCGGCCACCTGCATGTGCACCTGCAGGGCGTCCTTGATCATGTTGGTCTGGCGGTAGAGGTCTGCCAGCCGCGAGGCCAGGTCGATGTCGTCCGGGGCGTGGCGGAAGGCCTTCTTCAGCACGGCGGTGGCCCGGGCGCCGAAGCCGTCCCGCTCGTAGCCGATGGCGGCCCGCTTGAAGAGGTCCACGGCGTCCCCGAGCTTTCCCGACTGGATGCAGAGGTCCCCGATCTGGTTCATCAGATTGAGATCCTTCGGGTTGTCGTCCAGCAGCTTGCGGAGCTCGTCCACGGCGCGGTCGATGCGGCCGGCGGCCAGAAGCTTGTCGGCTTCCTTCTTCACCTTGACGCGGTCGATCGCCATGCGTGGCCTCAGAAGTGCTTCGGGGATGGAGCCCGGTCAGTTTAAGCGCTAGGAATCGCCTTGGATAGGGCCTCCTGGGGCCGCCGGAGGCGGGAAGCCGTGGGCGGGAGGCAGAAAATTCCGGCCCGTGAAGGCCTCCGGCAGAAGGGCCTTCAGGCGGTGCTGGGCGCGGCCCCCCCGGTTCACCAGCAGGATCGGCAGATCCTCGGCGAATTCGGCGAGGACCTGGCGGCAGGCCCCGCAGGGCGGCGTCAGCGTCTCGGCCTCCGTCACCACCACCAGGGCCATCAGGCCGCCATCCTTCAGGCCCCGGGCCACCGCCGCGCAGACGGCCGTGCGTTCGGCGCAGGTGCACATCGGGTAGCTGGCGTTCTCGACGTTGCAGCCCGCGATGGTCTCGCCGGAGGTGGTGCGCAGGGCGGCGCCGACCTTGAAGCCCGAGTAGGGGGCGTGGGCGCAGGACCGGGCCTGCCAGGCCGCGTCCACCAGGGGCTGCCATGCCGGGTCGTCCGCGTGCTGAAAGGCCATGGGGATCCTCGAAGGTTGATCAGCCTAGCGCGGCTTCCAGGCCCGTCAACGTCTGGGCGCCGCTGGCGGCGGGATCGGTGACGGGGGCCACCGTGCCCCCCGGCGCCTCCGCCTGGGCCAGGGCCAGGGCGCGCCAGCAGTCCGTGTGGCCGTGGAAGCTCCGCCGGGCCTCCCGGGACACCAGCTCCAGGGCCACCTCCTTGCGCTGGAGGCGGGCCTGGAGGATGGCGCCGGACAGGCGCTCCAGCTCCTTCTCGAAGGGCCGGCCCGCGGGCCAGCGCGTCAGGTCCAGGCGCAGGTGCAGGCCCAGGGGGCGTTCGCCCTCGAAGGTCCGCACCCACAGGGCCCCGCGCTGGGCGGTGCGCTTCCAGTGGACCCGGCTCGGCGCGTCGCCGGTCCGGTAGGGCCGCGCGTTGTCGGGGCTCGTGGTGCCGGGGGTCGGCAGGGTGTGCTTCACCTCCCCGAGTTCGCCGGGGGGAAGGCTCGGCGAAGTGCGGGGGTGGGGCAGGACCAGCACCGGCCGGTCGAGATTGATGCGCCAGGCCTTTTCGAGGAAGCCGAAGGGCAGGCTGGTGCGCAGCTCCAGGCTGGTCACCTTCGTCCAGCCTCGGGTCTCCGCCCGGGCATGGAGCACCACCAGCACCTCCTCCCCGCCCTGGCCGCCCCCCAGGAAGCCCGGCTCCACCTTGCCGTTCGACATCTCCAGGTGCAGCTCCAGGCCCCGCACCCGCCCGGGTGCGCGGTCCCGCAGCCGGATGCGCAGCCCGCCGCGGACCCGGGCGAAGAGGTTGCCCTCGTCGATGCCCGCGAGGTCCACGCCCCGCAGCGCCGCACGGCTCACCACGCCACTCACCAGGAAGAGCCCGAGCATGAGGGAGAACGTGAGGTAGAGCAGGTTGTTCCCGCTGTTCACCGCGAAGGCCCCGACCGCGAGCATGGCCAGCATGTACTGGAAGCCGAGCCGCGTGATGGAGAGGCGGAGGCGGCGGTCGTGCCAGAGGTTCATCGCCATGGGGAGAGGGTGGCACGGTTGGCGCGAGGCTGTCCCCGGGAAGCCGTGCGACATGGATCGAGCCCGATCTTGATCTTGACGAGGATCTTGACGTTGATCTTGACCTTGACGTTGAAGTTCAAAGAGCACCTCGATCCGCGAGGGCCGCGCCTTCCGGCCCTCGCGGATCGAGGTGCCAGATCGCGAAGCGATCAAGGCCGGTCGTCCCGCGAACGGAAGCACCGGGTTCCACGGCGCCGCTCCCCATCCACCGCAGGGGCCGTCTCCAGGAAGGCCAGGTAGTCCGACCCACACCCGCCCCTCGTCAAGGCCCGTTCGGCCACGACGCTGCGCGTCTGGCACCGCGACCGGAAGGCCTTCGCCAAGGGCGCGAAGGCCTTCCGATCACGGGGCTCCTTGAAGGTCAAGATCCATTGGCACCACGGGGCCGTTCCTGTCCTTCGGGCCGAGTCCACCGTGCCATGCCGGCCCCTCACGCCTTCGGATACACCCGGATCCCCTTGAACTGCTTCAGCAGCACCTTCCCGGGCGCGAAGCCCCTCGGCTTGCTCACGTCCGCCACGCGGCACATGTGCACCTCCACCTTGCCGCCGTCCCGGGCCTTGCTGTGCCAGGCCGCCAACTGGGCGGCCCGCTCCAGGACTTCCCGGGGCAGCTCGCTGAGCTTGTCCGGGTTGCGGATGATGACGTGGCTGCCGGGCACGGAGGCCACGTGCATCCAGACGTCCAGGGGCGCGCCCACCTTGAAGGTGAGGACGTCGTTGTCGGCGTCACCCTTGCCGATGAGCACCTCGAAGCCGTCCAGCATCACGGAGCGGAAGGCCTGGCCCTTGCCGTCCTTGCGCTTCAGGGCCGCGGCCTTCGTTTCTTTCGGGTCGTTCACGCGGCGCTTCTCCGGGGTCTTGGGTTTGGGCGCGGGGTCGTCGGGAAGCTCCGGCGCCTCCGCCGCCTGGAATTGTCGCGCAAGATCCGCCTCCAGCACCGCCAGCCGGGCCAAACCGCGCTCCGCCTTCTTTGCGGCGGCGAACCAACGGCGGGCGGCGGTCTCCGCGTTCTCCCCCGGGGGAAGGTCCAGCTCGCCGCCCTCCAGGAAGGCCACCCGCCCCGTGGCGCCCTTCAAGCGGTAGAGCTCCGCCGACAGCCTGGAGGCTCGCTCCTTCAGGGGCAGGGCCGCTTCATGGCGGGCCCGGTCCGACGCCAGGCTGGCCTTCAGGCGGAGGAGCCGCGCCAACTGGGCCTCCCGCTTCCGGTCCTTGGCGACGCCCCTCGGCGCCAGCAGCAGCTTCTGCGCCCGGCTGAGGGACCAGGCGTGGTGCCGGGCGGCCAGATCGCCCTCGCCTTCAAGGACGTCCGGAACCTCACCGGCGAGGGCGCGTTCGAGCGCCTCACCGAAGCGCTCCCGCCAGCGGCGGAAGGCCGGGGATTCGCCGTCGGGCTCGGGCTGGCCCTTGGGAAAGGGCTGGCCCAGGCCGAGGCGCAGCTGGGAGAGGCCCATCCCGTCCAGGCGGAGGCCGGCGCGGCCCGGGATGGCCCGGTAGGCCAGGCGCGTCTCCTCCAGGCGGCCGGTGATGAGGCGGCGCTGGAAGGAGAGGCCCAGCCAGCGTTCCCGGGGATCGCCCTCCACGCCCACCAGGCGCGCCCCCTTCAGCTCCAGGGCCCAGCGGCGGGATTCGTCCCTGAGAGCCGAGGCCTTCAGGAAGGCGAAGGCCTCGTCCTTCTCCTCCAGGCGCCACAATTCGGGCGCCGGGGCCAGGAGCAGGGCCCACCAGAAGGCCTTGGCCTCCCCCCGGCCGCGCCGGGGCTGCCACTGGAGGAGGAGGCCCTGGGGCAGCACTAGCGCTTCCTGGACGCCGGGGGCATCCGTGCCCAGATGGGCCCGGGCCAAGGCGAGGATCAGGGGCGCGTCCATGCCGCAGGATCGCACACGCGAACTCGCGGCGCGCCGGCGCTACCATGGCCCATGCCCTCCGAGACGCCGCTGACCTACGAGTCCTACCTCCGTGTGCCCGAGATCCTCGGCGCCCAGGTGCCCCTCTCCAGCCCCGAGGCCCACGACGAGCTGCAGTTCATCATCGTCCACCAGGTCTACGAGCTCTGGTTCAAGCTGCTGCTGCACGAGGTGCGCGGCGCCATCCAGCATCTCCAGGCCGGCGAATCGGGCCAGGCCCACTGGCTGCTGGGGCGCTGCGTGGAGATCGCAAGGGTGCTCATCCAGCAGATCCACGTCATGGAGACCATGAGCCCGGCGGCCTTCCTGGAGTTCCGGGACGTGCTGAAGCCGGCCTCGGGCCTGCAGAGCGTGCAGTTCCGCGTCCTCGAATACCACTGCGGCCCCAAGGATCCCCGCTACATCGCCCTCCACGCCAGCCATCCGGAATCCCGGAAAGCGCTGGAGGCCGCCTACGCCGCGCCTTCCCTGTGGGATGGCTTCTGCGCCGCGCTGAAGCACCGCGGCTTCGCGGCCGAAACGCGGGAGGAACAGCTCAAGGCCCTGGTGCGCATCTACACGGAGCGGGACTTCCTGGACCTGCATCGCCTGGCGGAGACCATGCTGGAATTCGACGAGGCCTTCCGCATCTGGCGCTTCCGCCACTACCTCATGGCCGAGCGCATGATCGGCTTCAAGCCCGGCACCGGCGTGGCCCACACGGAGCAGGTGGGCTTCGGCAGCCACGGGAAGGGCGAGACCCATCCCGGCGAGCACGCCACCGATTCCGGCCGCTGTCCCGTGGGCGGCGCCTCCCTGCCGGCGGCGGAGGGCGGCCAGTCCTTCCACGACCCCGGCGTCCACTACCTGAAGAGCCGGGTGGAGATCCGCTACTTCCCGCTCCTGTGGGAGCTGCGCAGCCACCTGGGAAGCGATGGTTATGGGATCTGAACTCGAGGAACTCCTTGAACGGCACTTCCGATGCGGCCGTTGTGGATCCGGCAGGCCGGAGGTGGGGATCGCCACCACCGAGGGCGGCGCCATCTCTTCGGCCTTCCACCTCCCCATGCATCGCTTCTTCAAGGTGAGCTGCCGGCGCTGCGGCTACACGGACTTCTTCGACAAGGTAAACCTCGAGTCCTGGGTCGAGGAAGGCAACGATGTCGGCTCTCTCTACAAGTCCTCTGGGCAGGCCTCATGACCCCCCTGGAATCCCGCTCCCTGGCGGGGCGCCACGCCCTCGTCACCGGCGCCTCCGCCGGCATCGGCCGGGCCGCGGCCCTGGCCCTGGCGGCGCGGGGTTGTGCCGTCACGGTGCTGGCCCGTGATGCCGTAAAGCTGGCCGCGCTCGTGGG
>JBGASS010000029.1:0-12894 GCA_044229555.1 Holophagaceae bacterium | reverse complement strand
CGCCTGAAGCCCGGCGGCCTCTGGCTGGGGGCCTTCTTCCACGACACGCAAGGTCGCGAAGGGCCGCCCTTCGCGATTCCCCGGGAAGAACTCCGGTCCCTCGCGGCCGCGCGCTTTGACATTTTGTTCCTCGCGGACGCCCTGCGCAGCCATCCCCGCCGCCTGGGCCGGGAATTCCTGGTGGTGGCCCGCAAAGCGCTGGCCTGAAAAACGGCCCGCCGACGATAAACTGGCCCATGGCCCTCGACCTGACCTTCCCGGATCCCGCCGCCGCCGACGCGGGGCTCTCCTCCCTGGCCCGCAGCGTGGTGGGCTCGGAGATCCTCAAGATCGCCGCCCAGATCCGGGCGCTGCAGGCCGGCGGTGCGGAGATCTGCAACCTCACCGTGGGGGACTTCAATCCCGCCTATTTCCCGATTCCCGACGCCCTGCTGGAGGGCACTCGCGACGCCCTGGCGGAGGGCCAGACCAACTACCCGCCCTCGGACGGCGTGCTGCCTCTGCGCGAGGCCGTGGTGCGCTTCTACGAACGGGAGCTGGGCCTGCGTTACCCGGTGGACTCCGTGCTGGTGGTGGGGGGCGCGCGGCCCCTGCTCTACGGCGCCTACCGCACCCTCGTGGATCCCGGCGACACGGTGGTCTACCCCGTGCCGAGCTGGAACAACAACCACTACGCCAACCTCAGCGGCGCGAAGGCCGTCGAGCTGCCGGTGCACGCGGACCACAACTTCTTCCCGACCCTGGACCAGATCGCGCCGCACCTCGCCACGGCGCGGCTGCTCTGCCTCAACTCGCCCCTGAATCCCACGGGCACGATGATCGACGCCGAGCAGCTGCGGGCCATCACCCAGGCGGTGGTGGACGAGAACGAGCGGCGCAAGGGCACCGGCGCGCGGCCCCTCTTCTTCGTCTACGACCAGGTCTACTGGACCCTCACCTTCGGCGCCCACCACGTCACGCCCGTGGGCCTGGTGCCCGAAGCCGCCCCCTACGTGCTGCTCCTGGACGCCCTGTCCAAGGCCTTCTGCGCCACCGGGCTCCGGGTCGGCTGGGGCCTCATGCCCCCGCCCATGCGGGCGCGCATGGCGGACATCCTGGGCCACGTGGGCGCCTGGGCCCCCAAGGCCGAGCAGATGGCCACCGCGAAGCTGCTGGACGATCCCGCCACCATCCGGGCCTTCCAGGCCACCTTCCTGCCGGCGGTGAAGGAACGCCTCGACGCCTTGCACGCGGGCTTCACGGCCCTGAAGGCCGAAGGCCTTCCCGTGGACGCCATCGCCCCCCAGGGCGCCATCTACCTCAGCGCGCGCTTCGACCTCTTCGGCCGCACCCTCCGCGGCATGGCGCTGAACACCAACGAGGACATCCGCCAGCTGCTCCTGCAGCACGCGGGCCTCGCCATCGTGCCCTTCCAGGCCTTCGGCCTCAAGGAGGAAAGCGGCTGGTTCCGCCTCAGCGTGGGCGCGGTCTCATTGCCGGACATCGCCGCCATGATGCCGCGGCTGCGGGCGCTGCTGGCCTAGCCTCTAGGGCTTCTCCGCCTCATCCCGAGGCGGCAGGACGACGGCCTCGACGACCTTGGGGGGCGGCTTCGCGCCCCCTTCCTCCAGCCCCGGACCCATGCCGGCGATGGGCGGCGCCCCCTTGGCGCCCCGGGTGGCGATGAGCACCGCCAGGGTCCAGGTGGGCGTCATGTCGATGAAGGGCACCAGCTCCATCACGAAGGAGGGCAGGAAGGCCCAGCTCCAGCCCAGCAGGGCCCAGAGGACGCCCATGGCCAGGAGGTCGAGGGCCCACTCCACGACCGAGAAGCCCCCCTGCACCGTGGCGGGGAAGAGGAAGACCTGCAGGGCGTCGATGCCCACGGCGACGGCCCAGGCGATCTTGACGCGGGCGGGGCTGGTGTCGGGGCGCATGGAAGCACTGTACGCCCAGGGACCGTCTCTCAGAAGCTCCCCGGCTCCAGCAGCGGCTGGTAGAGCTCCAGCGTGTTGCCTTCCGGATCCCGGATCCAGGCGAAGCGGCCGTAGTCGAAGTCCTCCCGCTTCTCCACGGCGATCCCCTTCGCCGCGAGCCCCGCCAGGAAGGCCTCCAGGTCGTCCACCCGCCAGTTCACCATGCAGGTCTTCGGCGCGGCGCCGAGGGCCTCCTTGGCCTTCTGGATGGAGAAGATCGTGTGACTCTTCGTGCCGTCCGGCAGGGCGTGCAGGAAGTCGACGCCGTAGCAGGTGCCTTCCCCCCAGCAGGCGAAGGCGAGGCCCAGGGTGGCGGCGTACCAGTCCTTGAGGGCGACGCAGTCGTCGGCGTGGAGGAAGACGCCGCTGATGCCGAGAACGGTGGGCATGGGGACTCCGGGACCCGGATAGCATCGCAGCTTGCGTGGCCGGACCCAGGGTGGGAGGCTCCCTCCATGCGCCCCCTCCTCGCCCTCGCCCTCACGTCCCTGCTGCCGGCTCAGGCCCCCGCCTGGCTCAGGCCCGGCGCCGAGGCGCTCCAGCCTGAAGTGGTGGCCTGGCGCCGGGACATCCACGCCCACCCCGAGCTGAGCAACCGGGAGACCCGCACCGGCAACCTGGTGGCGGGCATCCTGGGCGTGCTGGGCATCCCCTGCCGGCGCCTCGCCGGCACCGGCGTGGTGGGGGTGCTGAAGGGCGGGAAGCCCGGCCCCGTGGTGGCCCTCCGTGCGGACCTGGACGCCCTGCCCATCCAGGAGGCCGTGGACGTGCCCTGGAAATCCACGGTGCCCGGCGTCATGCACGCCTGCGGCCACGACGCCCACACCGCCATGCTCCTGGGGGCGGCGAAGCTGCTGGCCCAGCACCAGGCTGAGCTGCGGGGCACGGTGGTGTTCCTCTTCCAGCCCTCGGAGGAGGGCGCCCCCGCCGGCGAGTTCGGCGGCGCCCGGCGCAGGTGGAGGCCATCTACGGCCTGCACCAGCGGCCCGAGGGCGCGACCGGGACCCTGGGCTGGCGCAGCGGCCCCCTCATGGCGGGCAGCGACACCTGGCGCCTCGTCCTCCACGGCACCATGGCCCACGGGGCCTGGCCGAACCGGGGCCACGACGCGGTGCTCATGGCGGCGGAAGCCATCCAGGCCCTCCAGGCCATCCGCAGCCGCCGCATCGATCCCGTGAAGCCCTTCGTCCTCACCGTGGGCACCCTCCACGGCGGCAACCGCCACAACATCATCGCCGACCAGGTCGAGCTCACCGGCACCCTGCGCAGCTTCGAGGCTCCCGTGCGGGAGCGGGCCATGGCCCTCATGCACGAGACCCTGAAGGGCGTCTGCGCCATCCACGGCGGCACCTACGAGCTGACCTTCAAGGACGATGACAATCCCCCGGTGGACAACGATCCCCGGCTCGCCGCCGGCGTGAAGGCCCTCCTCGCGGGCCTCGCGCCCCTCCCGGAGCAGGACCTCATCATGGGCGCCGAGGATTTCGCCCACTACCAGCGGAAGGTGCCGGGCTTCTTCCTCTTCCTCAACACCGGCAAGGGCGCCACCGGCGGCAACCACACGCCGACCATGAACCTGGACGAGGACATGCTGAAGATCGGCGTGGCGGCCCTGGCGGGGATGGCGTGGGGGCACGGGGATCTGAAGCGCTGAGGCTGGGCGGGGGTGTAGGATGGCGCCCGGCCCGGGAGGTCCCATGCGCGCGCGGCAGCTTGTCCTCCTTCCCCTCCTGCTCCTGGCCTGCTCCCGGGAGGGGCCCCAGATCCGGAAGCTGCAGATGTTCCGGACCCTCTACCTGCCCCTGCAGGCCGCCAGCCTGAAGGACCTCGGCGGCAGCGTGGCGGAGGGCCGTCCGGTGGTGGCCTCGGACCTCGCCCCGGGGCCCGTCTACCGGGAGGTGACCCGGAAGGGACAGAGCCTGCATGCCCGTGTGCTCTACACCGTCCAGGGCGCCGTCCCCAAGGGCACCCTCTACCAGCCCATGACCCGCGCCCAGGCCCTGACCATCGCCCTGGCGGATCCCGAAGCCCAGGCCGTGGTCTTCGATCCGGACTACACGGTGAGCTGGGTCCTCCCGAAGGACGAGATCCCGGCGGTGATCGCCGCCTATCCCGGGGAAAAGCCCCTGCCCTTCGAACTGTACGTGCGCCGCTGAGGGGCGGCTACCGGACCTGGGCGCGCTTCGCCGCCACCCAGGCCATCACCTCCAGGGGCGTCATGCGGTCCAGGTCCAGGGCCTCCAGCTCCGCCCGCAGGGGATCGGGCTCCAGGTCGAAGAGGGGCAGGGCTTGCTGCAGGCCGGCGGCCGGCGCGGCGGGGGACGGCTGGGGCCCCGGGGCCGAGGGTTCCGCCAGCAGGCGCTGGGCCCGGGCGATGACGGAGCGCGGCAGGCCCGCCAGGCGCGCCACCTGGATGCCGTAGCTGCGGTCCGCGGGGCCCTCGGCGATGCGGTGGAGGAAGAGGAGCTGCTCCTCCCATTCCTGCACTTCCACGTGGAGGTTCTCGATGCGGGGATCCTCGGCCAGCTTGGTCAGCTCGAAGTAGTGGGTCGCGAAGAGCGTGCGCGGCTCGCCGCCCCGCAGGTCCCGCAGGTGCTCGGCGATGGCTTCGGCGAGGGCCAGGCCGTCCCGGGTGCTGGTGCCGCGGCCGATCTCGTCCAGGATCACGAGGCTCGAAGGTGTCACCTGGCTCAGGATCCGCGCGGTCTCCGTCATCTCCACCATGAAGGTGGACTGGCCCTTGGAGAGGAAGTCGCTGGCGCCGATGCGGGTGAAGATGCGGTCCGTGAGCCCGAAGCGCATCAGCTCGGCGGGCACGAAGGAACCGCTCTGGGCGAGGACCACCAGCAGGGCCGCCGTGCGCAGGAAGGTGGATTTCCCGCCCATGTTGGGGCCCGTCACCACCGCCATCGCCCGCGTCGCGCTGAGCTGCAGGTCGTTGGGAATGCACTCCCGGCCCAGGCGCGCCTCCAGCATGGGATGGCGGGCGCCGGCGAGGATCAGCTCGCGGTCCTGCGAGAGTTCGGGCCGCGACCAGCCGCTGTGGCGGGCGCGCTCGGCGAAGGCGGCGAGGAGGTCCAGGGCCGCCGTCGCGCGGGAGAGCGCCACGAGGTCCGCGCGGTGCGCCAGCACCAGCTCGAGCAGGCCCTTGAAGGCCGCGGCCTCCAGGCGCAGCTGGTCGCCTTCGGCGCTCACCAGGCGCTGCTCGAAGGCCAGCAGCTTCTCCGTGGTGAAGCGCTCCGCGTTGGCGAGAGTCTGCTTGCGGATGAAGTGGGCGGGCACCGCGCCGTAGTTGGACTTGGTGACCTCGAAGTAGTAGCCGAAGACCCGGTTGTACTTGATCTTCAGGCTGGCGATGCCCGAGGCGGCGCGCTCCTCTTCTTCGAGCTCCAGCATCACCTGCTTGGCGTCCCCGGCCAGGCGGCGCACGGCGTCCAGTTCCGGATCCACCCCGGCGCGGATGACGCCGCCCTTCTCCAGGTCCAGGGGCGGGGCTTCCGCGAGGCTTCGCTGGAGCTCGCCAAACAGCTCGGTGCAGAGGGGCGCGGAAGCTTCCCAGAGGCCGAGTTCCGACGCTTCCGCGAACCAGGCCCGGTCCTTCAGCAGGGAGGGCAGCCGCTGCAGCTGGGCCAGGCCTTCCCGAAGGGAGGCCAGCTCCGGCGGCGTCGCCAGGCCCAGGGCCACGCGGCCCAGCAGGCGGTCGAGATCGGGCACCTGGGCCAGCAGTTTCTGGATGGGATCCCGGCGGCCGTCCTCCGTGAGCCACTGGACCTGGGACCAGCGGCGTTCGAGAGCTTCGCGGTCCCGCAAGGGTTGCTCCAGCCAGGCCCTCAGGAGCCGCGAGCCCATGCGGGTCCGGCACTGATCCAATAGCGCGAGCAGGCTGCCGGTCTTCGAACCGTCGAGGGTGTTGGCGAAGAGCTCCAGGTGCCTTGCGCTGGTGGCGTCCAGCAGGGGCCCCGCGGCGCCCAGCTCCACGCTCACGCCCTGGAGATGGGCGGGGCGTCCCTTCTGGGTCAGTTCCACCTGGTCCAGGAGGGCGCCCAGGGCGCCGATGGCGGCGGTGTGGCCCTGGAGGCCGACGCCTTCCAGGTGCTGCCAGCCGAAGAAGCCGAGGATCTGCTGCTCGGCCCGGGCGGCCTCGAAGCGCCACAGGGGCAGGCGCTGCACGGCGACGTCGGCATCGAAGGGCAGGGCCGCTCCTTCGGGGAGGAGCAGCTCGTGGGGCGCGAGGCGCTCCAGGGTGGAGGCGAGGAGGGATTCGCCTTCCCCGGGCAGGACGCGGATCTGGCCGCTGGCCAGCTGGAGCAGCGCGATGCCCCAGGAAGCTCCCACCCGATGCACGGAGGCCAGCCAGCGGCCGTCGTCGTCCAGCCAGGTGCCCGGCGTGATGATGCGCTTGATGGCCCGGGGCAGGAGGCCCTTCACTTCCTCGGGCTTGGCGGTGGGCTCGGCGATCGCGGCACTGAAGCCCGCCGCCAGCAGCTTCGGCAGGTAGCTCTCCAGGGCGAAGTGGGGCACGCCGCACATGGGCGTCTCGGCTTCCGTCCCCTTGCCTCGCAGCGTCAGCGCGATCTCGAGGACCGGCGCTGCCTTGACGGCGTCCTCCCCCAACAGCTCGTAGAAGTCCCCCATGCGGGTCAGCAGGATGGCCTCGCCGGCCTCGCGCTTGAGGGCGGCGATCTGCTGGAGCATGGGGGTGGACATGGACCTACATCCTGGCGCAGACGCGCTCGAGGGCCGCCACCAGGGGTTCGATGGCCTCCTCCTTCAGGCTGCAGAAGGCGAGGCGGAGCTGGGTCGAACCCTGGTTCACGACGCCGACGCTTTCCTCCGCGATGAGGCGCTGGCGAACCTGATCCGCGTCCAGGCCCGTCCGCAGCTCCAGCAGGCAGAAGCAGCCGGCATTGAAGGGGTAGATGGTCCAGTGCTCCGAGGGCTTGGCCAGGGCTTCCTTGAGGATCCGGTAGCGGCGCGCCAGGACATCCCGCAGGCGCTCGAACTCGGCGTCGTGCCGGGGATCCAGCAGCTCCTCCTCGATGAGGTACTGGCTCAGGCCCACGGGGCTGCCCACGCCGCTGCGGATGAGGCTCATGGACTTGTCCACGAGGATGGTTTCGGTGGAGGCGGCGCTCTCCTCGAAGACCAGGCCGTGGTAGGCGTCGTCGCAGTAGACCACCACGCTGCGCGCCGCCGCGGCCTCCGTGAGGACCGCCGCGATGGCCTCCAGCTCGGCGGGGGTCGGCGAGTACCCGCTGGGGTTGCTGGGGAAGTTGAGGAGCACGTGGGCCCGGCCGGGCTGGGCGTCGAGGGCGGCCTTCAGTCCTGCCACGTTGAAGCCGCCACCCTCGGAGCCTGGCGCGTAGAAGGGGAAGCGGACGAACTCCCCCTCCAGCCGGATGCCGAAGATCTGCTCGTAGTTGTCCCAGTACAGGTCCGGGAGGATGAGGGTGTCGCCGGGGTGGAAGAAGAGGTCCGCCGCCATGGAGATGGCGTGGCAGATGCCCGCGCTCACCACGCCGAGGCCGACCCCTTCCATGCGGGCATCTTCCTTGAGGAGCTTGGCGTGCCAGACCTCCTTGGCCACGCCGAAGGTGAGGAAGCCCACCCGGGACCCGAAGAAGCTCAGCTCCTTGGTGACGCCGTCGCACTTGAGGGGAATGAGGTTGGGGTGCCTGCCGAGGAGGGAGAAGAAGAGGCTCTTGGAGGCGGCGCGCATCCGCCCGCCGATGGGGAGTAGAGGAAGGCGTCCTTCGCCGGCAGGTGGCCCAGCAGTTCCCAACTTGGCCAGGGGCAGGGGGTTGCCCGGAACCGTCGGTGATCTGGCCGATGGTGGCGTTGATGGCGCAACCGGCGGCCTGGCCCGCCTGGAAAGGGATGCCCTTGGGGAAGAAGGCCCGCCGCGCCAGGGGGGACAGGGCCTCCAACACCTGGGGGGCCACTCCAGCCAGACGGGCATTACGATCCTGGGCTTCGGGATGGAGCTTCACGGGGGCCTCGCGGGAAGGTCCCAGCTTAGCAAAGCCCCATGGATCTTGGGTTTTCGCTTCGTATTGGGAACGTTGAATTAGAAAATCTTAGTTGACAACTATCAAGTACGAATGGACCCTGAGGAGCGGAGGTTTTCCATGCTTCCCTTCACCCAGAAAGCCAACGACGTCCTGGTCTCCGCCAAGTCCCGGGCCACGGCGGACCAGCATCCCGAACTGCTGCCCATCCACGTCTTCCAGGCCCTGCTGGCGCCGGAGACCGGCCTGCGGCCGGTACTCGAAAAGACCGGCCTCGGGGCCGATTCGCTCCAGGGTCTCCAGGATGGTGCCGACGCCCTGGTCCACAAGCTCCCCAAGGCCGTGGGCGGCGCCGAGCCCCAGGTCGGTGCTGGCCTGCGCCACTTCCTGGAGACCGCCAGCGATACGGGCCGGGGCCTCGGGGACCGCTTCCTGGCCACGGACGCCATGTTGCTGGCCTTCGCGAACGCGAGCACCGATGCCAAGAAGCTCCTGGAGCGCTTCGGCGCCGACCGCAAGAAGCTGGAAGCCGCCATCCAGGCGGGCCGCGCGGGCCAGAAGGTTGACGATGAGCGCGCCGAGGAGAAGTTCGCCAGCCTGGAGAAGTACGCCAAGGACTTCACCGCCCTGGCCCAGGCCGGCAAGCTCGACCCCGTCATCGGCCGGGACGAGGAGATCCGCCGGGTCCTGCAGGTCCTGAGCCGGCGCACCAAGAACAACCCCGTGCTCATCGGCGAGCCCGGCGTGGGCAAGACCGCCATCGCCGAGGGCCTGGCCCTGCGCATCGCCAAGCAGGACGTCCCGGAAAGCCTCAAGGGCATCCGCCTCATGGCCCTGGACATGGGCTCCCTGGTGGCGGGCACCAAGTTCCGGGGCGAATTCGAGGAGCGCCTCAAGGGCCTGCTCACGGAGATCGAGGCCTCGGAGGGGAAGATCATCCTCTTCATCGACGAACTGCACACCCTGGTGGGCGCGGGGTCGGCGGAGGGCAGCATGGACGCCGCCAACCTGCTCAAGCCCGCCCTGGCCCGGGGCGACCTGCGCTGCATCGGCGCGACGACCTTGAATGAATACCAGAAACACATCGAGAAGGACGCGGCCCTGGAGCGGCGCTTCCAGCCGGTCTTCGTGGAGGAGCCTTCGGTGGAGGACGCCGTCTCCATCCTGCGGGGCCTGAAGGAGCGCTACGAGCTGCACCACGGCGTGCGCATCCAGGACGCGGCCCTCGTGGAGGCCGTGGCCCTCAGCGCCCGCTACATCGCCGACCGCTTCCTGCCCGACAAGGCCGTGGACCTCATGGACGAGGCCGCCTCCAGCGTGCGGATGCAGATCGACAGCCGGCCCATCGAGATCGACGTCCGGGAGCGCCGGGAGATGCAGCTCCAGCTGGAGCGCCACGCCCTGGCCAAGGAGAAGGACGCCGCGTCCAAGGCGCGCCTCAAGGAGCTGGACGCGGAGTGGGGGAACCTCAAGGAGGAGCTGTCGCGCCTGCGGGCCACCTGGGAGACCGAGAAGAAGGCCATCGAGGAGACCCGGGCCCAGCAGAAGCGCCTGGATGACCTCCGCATCGAGCTGGAGCAGCTCAAGGGCCGCGGCGACTACGAGAAGGCTTCGCGCCTTGAATACGGCGAGATCCCCCAGCTGGAGAAGCTCATCGCCACCCGCATCGAGTCCCCCGAGCAGATGCTGCGCCTGGAGGTGGGCGAGGAGGACGTGGCCGCCGTGGTGGGCAAGTGGACGGGCATCCCGGTCTCCCGCCTCCTGGAGGGCGAGATCCAGAAGCTCCTGCACATGGAGGAGCGGCTGCGCCAGCGGGTGGTGGGCCAGGACGCGGCCCTGGTGGCCATCAGCGACGCATTGCGCCGCAACCGGGCGGGCCTGGGCGACGAGAAGCGGCCCATCGGCTCCTTCCTCTTCCTCGGCCCCACGGGCGTGGGCAAGACCGAGGTGGCCCGGGCCCTGGCGGACTTCCTCTTCGATGACGAGAACGCCATGGTGCGGGTGGACATGAGCGAGTTCACCCACGAGGCCGACGTCACCCGGCTCATCGGCGCGGCGCCGGGCTACATCGGCTACGAGGAGGGCGGCCGCCTCACGGAGGCGGTGCGCCGCCGGCCCTACTCGGTGATCCTCCTGGACGAGATGGAGAAGGCCCATCCGAGGGTCTTCGACCTCTTCCTGCAGGTGCTGGAGGACGGGCGCCTCACGGACGGCAAGGGCCGCACGGTGAACTTCCGGAACACGGTGGTGCTCATGACCAGCAATGTGGGCTCCGGCGCCATCTTCGCCGCCGGCGGCCACGCCGAGAACGCCCAGGCGGAGGTCCAGTCGGCGCTGCGGGCCCACTTCCGCCCCGAATTCCTGAACCGCATCGACGAGGTGGTCACCTTCCGGGCCCTGGGACTGGAGGACATGGAGGCCGTGGCCCGCATCCAGCTGGCCCGGGTGGAGGCCCTGCTCGCGGCGAAGAGGCTCCGCCTGGAGATTCAGCCGGAGGCGGTGGCGTGGCTGGCCCGGGAGGGCTACGACCCCCAGATGGGGGCCCGGCCCCTCAAGCGGCTCATCCAGCAGATGGTGGTGAACCCCCTGTCCAGGCTGGTCCTGGAGGGCCGCCTGCAGCCCGGGGCCATGGCGCGCCTCGCGGTGGAAGGCGAGGAGCTGGTGGTCCGAGGGGAAGCTGTGCATTAAGCGCAGTTGCGTGTATCTTCGGCTGACCCCCGGGAAGGCCCCATGCTGGACGAACCCATCCTCATCGTGGACGACGAGAGCAGCCTGCTCTCGCTGCTCCAGGATTCCCTGGGCCACGCGGGCTTCCTTGCGGTCACCGCCGGCAGCGCCGACGAGGCCCTGAGCCTCGTGCGCCGGCGCCACTATCCGGTGGTCCTGACGGACCTCTACATGCCCGGGGGGCCCTCGGGCCTGGAGCTGATCCAGGCCATCCGGGCCCAGGACCCCATGGCCCTCTGCATCGTGATGACGGCCTTCGCCACTGTGGAGTCCGCCATCGAGGCCCTCCAGCTCGGGGCCTACGACTTCCTCCGCAAGCCCTTCCGGCAGCAGGAGCTCCACGCCGCCCTCAACCGGGCCCTGGACCACGGCCGCCTCCTGAAGGAGGTGGAGACCTACCGGAACAACCTGGAAAACCTGGTGCTGGAGCGCACCCGGGACGTCCAGATCCTTTGCGACGACGTGCTCCGCCTCAACGACCTCACCCTCACCGCCCAGGTGCGCGCGGCCCAGGGCCCGGCCTCGGAGGCGGACCTGCTGCGGCCCTTCTTCGTGGATCTGGCGGAGCGCCACCAGCCAAGCGGTTTCGCCTGCGCCCTGGCGGGGGAGACGGGCTGGCGCTACGTGCTGTCCGAGGGGGCGCGGGCCTGGCCCGAAGCCGCCCGGCTCGAGACTTCGGCCAACCTCGGCGAGCGGGGGGGTTCCCTGGAATGGCGCTGGGAAGGGGGCTACGGGGATTCCTTCCTCATTCCGCTCCGGGGCGGGGGGCACTTGCTCGGCGCGGTGCTGATCGGCTTCGAGCAGCGGGGGGCCTTCTCCCCGGTGGAGCGCGGCTTCGCCCTGTGGCGCCGGCAGGTCGAGGCCCTCGTCCACGGCATGCGCACGGCGCAAAGGCTCGTGGCGGACGCCGTGGCCCGGGCCCTGCGGGCGGAGGATCCGGCTTGAGGCCCTCCCAGCTCCTCTGGGCCGGCGTCGAGGGGCTGGACGCCGCGGACGTGTCGCTGCCTGGAGTTCCCGGCGGCGTGATCCTCTTCGCCCGCAACCTGGATCCGGATCCGGTCACGGGCCCCGCCCGCTGCAAGGCGCTGCTGGAGGGCCTGCAGGCCCGCTGGGGCGCGGAGCTGCCCCTCGCCGTGGCCCTCGACCAGGAGGGCGGCGCGGTGTCGCGGCTGCGGCCCTGGGTCGGCGAGACGCCGAGCTTCCGGCGGATCTGGGAGTCCGGCGGCGCGGCGGCCTGCGAAGCCTGGGGGCGGCTCTGGGGCGAGGGGCTCGCCCTGCTCGGCTTCAACGTGGACTTCGCGCCGGTGGCGGATCTGTGGGATGGCCATCCCGGCACCGGCATGGGCGACCGCTGCGCCAGCACGGATCCCGTCGAGGTCGCGGCGGCCGTGGGCGCCTTCCTGCACGGATTGGAGTCCATGGGCGTCCGCGGCTGTCTCAAGCATTTCCCCGGCCTCGGCGGCACGCTGCTGGACAGCCACCAGGGCCTGCCGGAGCTGGCCGATCCCGACCGCATCGCCGCCAACGCCCGGGCCTTCCAGATGCTGGCGAACGAAGACCGCCTCGTCATGGTGGCGCACCTGAAGACACCCGCCACGGGCGGCCTGCCGGCCTCCCTCCATCGCGGCTCCGTGGCGGAGAACCCGTGGCGCGTCGCGGGGCGCTTCCTGCCGGACGATCTCGAGATGGGCGGCTGCGCGGACTGGGATTGGGACAGCCGTGTGCGCCTCAGCATTGAAGCGGGGAACGAGTGGCTGCTGGTGTGTCAGAGCGCGGCGGGGGTAGCGGCCTGCGCGGCGGCGGTGGAGCGGTTGCCAGAGGAGTTGTGGAAGCCGGCGGTGGTGAGGAACGAGGCGATGCGGGCAAACTTGCCTGTGCCGAAGCCGGGTTTGTTGGATCGGACCGCTTGGGCGGATTGGGTTGAACGGGTGAAGCGTGGCGCAGCTGAGTCCTAGGGTTCGGGCCACGCTGTGGCTGATCGCATTGCTCTCTGTTCCCCCTGTAATCGGATTGGCCCTGACACTGTTGCAGGGTGGTTTCGGGGCCGGCCATGGTCCCTGGGACCAGCTAATCGCCCTGCTCGCTTTGCCGACCCTGCTCCTCTATGCGCTTCTGGGTGGGGCGACCAATTCGGATTTACTCAACCTGGTGGTCATCCCCTGGGTCGTGAATGCAATCATTGGGTGGCTGTTAGTCGGGCTCTG
>JBGASS010000028.1:0-13236 GCA_044229555.1 Holophagaceae bacterium | reverse complement strand
AACAGCAGCGATTGTAAACGAGTTCCACCACGTGTCGGTAGAAGTGGTTCCTTTGCTAAACGATCACCGTTCAGGCTACGAAGGCCAACCCGCCGAGCTGCTTTTGAACGCGTGACGCCCTCCGCGCCGTGCAGAAGACCTGTGAAGCCTGGATCGCCCAAGGCGCCCGCACCCTGCTCCTGGGCGGGGACCACCTGATGACCCTGGGTGCCCTCCGCGCCCACGCCGAAGCCCATGGTCCCCTGGGCCTCCTGCACGTGGACGCCCATCCGGATGCCGGGGACGAAGCGATGGCGGCGGCCCTCTGGGGCTCGCCGGTGCACCACGGGACCTGGATGCGCCAGGCCCTGCAGGAAGGCCTCCTCGACGGCCGCCGCACGGTGCAGGTGGGCTTGCGCGCGCCCCGCCACGACAGCGAGGAGCTGGCCTTCCTGGCGGACGCCGGCGTGCGGATGTGGACGCCCTCCGATCTGCGGGACGTCCGCCTCGTCTCCCAGCTCCAGGGAGACCTGGCCCGGGTGGGCCAGGGGCCCGCCTATGTGAGCGTGGACCTGGACGCCCTCGATCCGGCCTTCTGCCCCGCCGTGGCCGAACCCGTGCCCGGCGGCCTGAGCGTCCTGGAGGCCCTGCAGCTCCTGCAGGCGGTGCACCGCTGGCCGGCGCCGTGGGTGGGCGCGGACGTGATGGAGCTGGCCCCGACCCTTCCCGGCGCCGAAGAGACCGCGCGCATCGGCGCCCACTTGGCCCTCCATCTCCTCGGGTGAAGGGCAGCCGTTCCGCCGATGTGCCACGGGCTTCACGCCCCCAGCAAGGCCCCGGCTCATGCTGGATCATGGAGGGTGCGATGATGTCCGCGAACTGGCTGGCCTTGCTGCAGCGCCAATCGCAGGCCTGGGAGCCCGTCACCTGGAACGAGGTGGTCGTGGGGCACGACTTCGGCCTGGTGGCCTTCCCGGAGATCCGCCGCTGGATCCGCAGCCACGGCTTCCGGGGCGAAGCCTGCCGGCGGCTTGCCGAGCATGACGGCGAGGCGCCGATGCAGGACTTCGAGGCCACCCTCTGGGAAGCCTGCCGGGAAGCTACGGGACGGCTGCCGCGGCCCGGGGGAGAACGCTGGGCCCGCGCTCAGGACCGCTGGCGCGTGGCCCTGGTCCGCGAGGCCCTCGACGCCGAGCTTCGCCCCGAGGCCCTCGCGGTGGCCCTGGAAGGCATCTGGGAACGGGTGGGCTGTCCGGAGGACATGCTCGGCCTCTGGTCCCGCCCCGCCCCCTGGGCTATCGGTCCAGCCTCCGTGGACTACGAGGCCCTGCGGCACTTCCTCCGCCGGCGCGAGGAGGACGAGGACCTCGTCCCGGCTTCCTAGAAGTACGGGGCGACGAGCTTGAGGAAGCCCGCGGCCAGCAGCGCGCTCACGGGAATGGTCAGGATCCAGGCCACGACGATGTTGCCCGCCACGCCCCAGCGCACGGCGGAGGCGTTCATGGAGGCGCCCACCCCCATGATGGCGCCGGTGATGCTGTGGGTGGTGCTCACGGGAATGCCGAAGTGGGCGGTGGTGAAGAGCACGGCGGCGGCCGCGGTCTCCGCGGCGAAGCCGTGGATGGGCCGGAGCTTCACGATGCGCGAGCCCATGGTCTTGATGATCTTCCAGCCGCCCGAGGCGGTCCCGAGGGCCATGAAGGAGGCGCTGCCGATCTTGATCCAGAGGGGGACGATGACCTTGGCCTTGGCATCGATGGGCAGGTGGAACTTGTAGGCCAGGAGGGCTAGGCAGATGATCCCCATGGCCTTCTGGGCGTCGTTCTGGCCATGGGTGAAGGACATCGCCGCCGCGCTGACCAGTTGGGCCTTGCGGAACACGAAATTCACCTTCTGCCCCGGGAAGTGGCGCACGACCCAAAGGATTGAAAGGATGAGGAGCATCCCCACGAGGAAGCCCATGGCCGGCGAGATGATGATGAAGGCGCCGATCTCCTGGAGCTTCTTGGTGTGCAGGGCGCCGAAGCCCGCGTGGGCCACCACCGCCCCGGCGAGGCCGCCGAGGAGCGTGTGGCTGGTGCTGGAGGGGATGCCCAGCCACCAGGTGAGGAGGTCCCAGGTGATGGCCGCCATGAGGGCGGCGGCGATGACCGCGGGCACCACGTGCTGGCTGTCGGCGATGCCCTTGGCGATGGTGGTGGCGACGGAGGTGCCCGCGAGGGCGCCGGCGAAGTTCAGGGCCGCGGACATGGCCAGGGCGTATTTCGCGGGCAGGACGCCGGTGCTCACTACGGTGGCGATGGAGTTCGCCGTGTCGTGGAAGCCGTTGATGTAGTCGATGCCCCAGGCGAGGAGGATCAGCACCGCCAGGGACGGGATCAGGAAGGCTTCGATCATCGAAGCCTCAGGCGTTCTTCATGACGGTGGAGCCCACGACCTGGGCGACGAGCTCGATGCGGTCCGTGGCGTCCTCGGTGAAGGAGAGGAGCTCCTTCCACTTGATCAGCTCGATGGGGTCCGTCGGGTTCTCGAAGATCTGGGCCAGGGCCGCGTGGTAGACCGAATCGGCCTGGTTCTCCAACACGTGGCAGTGGAGGATGCGCGCGCGGATGTCCTTGATGTCGGACATGCTGCGCAGGGCCTTGATGAGGTGCACCAGCTCGCCGGTCCCCTCCACGATGTTGCTGGTGAGCTGCATCAGGGCCGGCATGACGTTCTCGATGCGGTACAGCACGATGCGCTCGCAGACCGTGTCCAGGCGGTCCACCACGTCGTCCAGGGCATGGGTGAGCTGGAGGATGTCCTCGCGCTCGATGGGGGTGACGAAGACCATGTTCAGGCGGTCGATGAGCTCGTGGGTCAGTTCGTCGCCCTTGTGCTCGAATTCCTTCATTTCCCGGCGCATCTCGGCGAAGCGGCTGGGGTCCCCGGTCCGCAGTTCCCGGTCCAGGAGCTGGGCCGCGGCGGCGACGTTGGCGGCGGCCCCCTCCAACAGATCGAAAAAGACCATTTCACGGGGCTTCAGCCACTTGAGGAGGGTGTTGAAGGTCATGGATTCTCCAGCTTGGGCGGAGCCGCCCGGGGCGCTGTGAACATTCTGCAACAAACCGCGGGCCTTCCGCCCCTTGATCCACAATGGACCCATGCTTTCCTCGCTCCGCAACTACCTGAGGGTCCTCCTGGCCTTGCTCGGGGCCTTCCTGCTGGGGCTCGGCGCTTCGGGCTGGCAGCACAAGGGCGTTCCCCCCCTGCTGCGGCTCGGCGTCCTGGCGCTGGCGGTCCTGCTCATGCTCATGGTCGCCGCCTGGCTGATCCGGCGCATCATCGTGCCCCTCCGGGCCCCGGGAAGGGGGCCGGTCAGCCTGGAGGACCTGCCGCGGGCCTGGGAGGAGCTGGAGCGGGAGAACCTCAGCCTGAAGGAGCTGAAAGAGGCCGAGGACGCCCTGCGGAAGGGCATCCTGGCCCGGCTGCAGGAGGGCGTCATCCTGCTTGGGCAGGACGGGGCCGTGAAGCTCTACAACCCGGCGGCAGAAGCCCTGCTGGGCCGCGGCACGCCGCTGGTGAAGGGGGCCACCGCCCTTTCCCTCTTCCGGGAGCCGGAGGCCCAGCGCCAGCTCGCCGCGGCCCAGGGCGGAGAGAGCGTGGAGTGGACCCTGCAGCGGGGGCACCGGATCCTGCGGTTGCGGGGCATCCCCTTCCAGCACGGGCCCGGCGGCAGCCTCCTCCTGACCGTCGACGACGTGACCCGCCAGGAGGCCCTGGAGAACACCCGCCAGCGCTTCGTGTCGAACCTGAGCCACGAGCTGAAGACGCCCCTCACCAGCCTGCGCATCGGCGCGGAGAACCTGCAGGCGGAAAAGACCCAGGGGGGCGGGCCGGATCCCAACGTCGCCATGCTCCTGAGGGCGGTGGAGCGCATGACCCTGCTCCTCGACGACATCTCCGAGCTGAGCCGCATCGAGAGCGGCGCCCTCCGCCTCGCCCCGGCGCCCCTGTCCATTCAAGCCTTCGTCCGGGAGCTCCTGGACGAGGCCGGACCGCTGGCCCGGGCGAGGAACCTCACCCTGCGGACGCGCCTCGACGGCGCCGGGGAGGCCGTGGTGCGCGTCGATGGGCTGAGGTTGCACCAGCTCGTGGGCAACCTCCTGGGGAACGCCATCAAGTTCAGCCCCGAGGGCTCCACCGTGGAACTGGCCCTGTCCCTCGCGGAAGGGCGGATGCGGTGGGAGGTCCAGGACCAGGGCCCGGGCATCGCCCTGGCGGACCAGCCCAAGGTCTTCGAGCGCTTCTTCCGGGCCGCGACGGTCCGCGGCGTCCCGGGCACCGGGCTCGGGCTCGCCATCGTCAAGCATCTGGCCCGGCTCATGGGCGGAGAGGTGGGCTTCACCAGCGAGCCGGGCCGGGGCGCCACCTTCTGGGTGGACCTGCCCGCGGTCGAAGCCTGAAGCCTGAAGCCTGAAGCCTGAATCAGTCGTTCACGCTCCCCAGGCGGTAGCCCACGCCCACCACGGTCTCGATGAGGGCGGCGGCCTCCCCCAGCTTCGCCCGCAGGCGCCGCACGTGGGCGTCGATGGTGCGGCTTTCCCCGAGGTACTCGAGGCCCCAGACCTGCTGGAGGATGCGCTCCCGGGGCAGCACGCGCCGGGGGTTCTTGAGGAAGTAGGCCAGCAGCTCGAACTCCTTGCGGGTGAGGTCCAGGGCCAGGCCGCCGGCCCGCGCCACGTGCATGTCCAGGTCCACGCTCATGGATCCGAAGGAGAGCACCTTGCCCTTGGCCTGGTCGTCGAGGAAGCTGGCCCGGCGCAGGATGGCCTTCACCCGCGCCGTGAGTTCCCGGGTGGAATAGGGCTTGGAGACGTAGTCGTCCGCCCCCAGCTCCAGGCCCAGCACCTTGTCGATCTCGTCGCCCCGGGCGGTCACCAGCACCACCGGGAGGCTCCGGAGGCTCGGCTCGGCGCGGATGAAGCGCAGGACGTCGAGGCCGTCCATGTCCGGCAGGGTGAGGTCCAGCAGGGCCGCGTCGGGCTTGGTGCCCTTGCCCGCCGCCGCCTGCCGGAGCAGCTGGAGGGCGTCGCCGCCGGTGGGGCAGGGCGCCACGCCGAAGCCCTCCCGCTGGAAATGCTGCTGCAGGCCCGCGAGGATGTCGGGGTCGTCTTCCAGCAGGAGCAGGTGGGGCATGGCGGGTTCCTCAGGAGGCGTCGTCGCTCGGGCTGCGGGACTGGAGGTAGCTGTGCTTCACGTTGACGCCTTCGAGGATGAAAAGCACCTCCTCGGCGATGTTGGTGGCCTGGTCGGCGATGCGCTCCCAGTTCTTGATGACGATGATCAGGTGGCTGGCCCGCTCGATGGCGAGCGGATCCGCCAGCATGATGCGGAGCAGCTCCTTGTAGGCGTCCAGGTAGAGGGCGTCCACCCGGTCGTCGTCCTCGATGACCCGGCGGGCCAGGTCCGCGTCCCCGTTCACGAAGGCGTCCAGCGCCCGCCGCACCATCTCGCGGGTCTCCAGTCCGAGGCTCTCCAGGTAGCCGCCGAGGCGGAGGGGCGGCTGGGGGTTCAGCAGCTTGGCGCGGCGGGCGATGTTCACGCAGTGGTCCCCGATGCGCTCCAGCTCCGGGATGATCTTGAGGGTGCTGGCGATGAGGCGCAGGTCCGTGGCGATGGGGGCCCGCAGGGCCAGGAGGTCCACGCAGGCCTGGTCAAGGCGCAGTTCGCTCTCGTCCACCGCCGCGTCGAGGGCGATGACCTTGTCGGCCATGGCGTCGGAACGCTGCTCCAGGGCCTTGCGGGTGAGTTCGATCATCTCCTCCGCCTGGCCCGCCATGGCCATGAGCCCGTTCTTGAGCTCCGCGAGCTCCGTGTCGAAGTGCCTGGGCATCAGCCGAACCTCCCCGTGATGTAGTCCTCGGTCATGCGCTCGGAGGGCGTGGTGAAGACCTTCTCCGTGAGGCCGACCTCGATCAGTTTGCCCAGCCAGAAGAAGGCCGTGTAGTCCGAGGCCCGGGCCGCCTGCTGCATGTTGTGGGTGACGATGACGATGGTGTAGTCCTTCTTGAGCTCGAAGATCAGCTCCTCGATGCGGCTGGTGGCGATGGGATCCAGGGCGGAGCAGGGCTCGTCCATGAGGAGGACTTCGGGCTTCACCGCCAGGGCCCGGGCGATGCAGAGGCGCTGCTGCTGGCCCCCGGACATGCCCAGGGCGGATTCGTTGAGCCGGTCCTTCACTTCGTCCCAGAGGCCGGCGCGCTTGAGGCTGCCCTCCACCGCCTCGTCCAGGGCGTCGCGGTCCCGGACGCCCTGGATGCGCAGGCCGTAGACCACGTTCTCGTAGATGGACTTGGGGAAGGGGTTGGACTTCTGGAAGACCATGCCCATGCGCTTCCGCAGGCCGATGACGTCCACGCCGGGGGCGTAGAGGTCCTGGCCCGCCAGCTCCACGCTGCCCTCCACCCGCACGCCGTCGATGAGGTCGTTCATGCGGTTCAGGGAGCGCAGGAGGGTGCTCTTGCCGCAGCCCGAGGGGCCGATGAAGGCCATGACGGTGTTCTTCCGGACGTCCAGGTTGATGTCCAGCAGCGCCTGCTTCTCGCCGTAGTAGAGGTTCAGGCCTCGCACCTGGAGCATGGGCGGCGCGGTGACGGTGGCGGCGTCGGTGAGGGGAAGGTCCCGGGGCCGCGGGGGCGCCAGGGATCGCGCCGGGGGCGCGGCAGCGTCCGCCGCCGGCAGGTGGACGGGCTCGGGAATGGGCAGCGCGGTCTCTGGATCCATGAGGGCTCCGGGTTTCGGCATCAGAAGGCGCTCCCGCCCAGGCGTTCCCGCAGGCGCCGCCGCAGCCGCAGGGCGAAGAGGTTCAACGCCACCACGACGAGGAGAAGGAGGAGGGCGGTCATGTAGACCATGGGCTTGGCGGCCTCGCTATTGGGGCTCTGGAAGCCCACGTCGTAGATGTGGAAGCCGAGGTGCATGAACTTGCGGTCCAGATGGAAGAAGGGGAACTG
The DNA here is from genome assembly GCA_044229555.1 of Holophagaceae bacterium. Taxonomy (GTDB): domain Bacteria; phylum Acidobacteriota; class Holophagae; order Holophagales; family Holophagaceae; genus JADJVL01. Next base: position 6,262 of record JBGASS010000028.1, on the reverse strand, counting down.
GCCGTCCAGGGGCATGGCCGGCGCCAGCTTCACCACGCCGGTGAGCATGAGGGGCGCCACCTCGCCGGCGCCCCGGGCCATGGCCAGGATCAGGCCCGTGAGGATGCCCGGGGTGGCCCCGGGGAGCACGACTTTCCAGAGGGTCTGCCACTTGGTGGCGCCCAGGGCGAGGCTGGCCTCCCGCTGGGAGCGGGGCACGGCGGCGAGGGCCTCCTCGGTGGCCACCACGACGACGGGGACGGTGAGCAGGGCCAGGGTGAGGGAGGCCCAGAGGATGCCGCCGGTGCCATAAGTGGGCGCGGGCAGGCGGTCCGCGAAGAAGGCCTGGTCGATGGCGCCGCCCAGGGTGTAGACGAAGAAGCCCAGGCCGAAGACGCCGAAGACGATGGAGGGGACGCCGGCCAGGTTGTTCACCGCCACGCGCACGCTGCGCACCAGCCAGCCGTCCTTCGCGTACTCCCGCAGGAAGAGGGCCGTGACGACGCCGAGGGGGACCACCATGAGGGACATGATGAGCACCATCATCACGGTGCCGAAGATGGCGGGGAAGATGCCGCCTTCCGTATTGGATTCCCGGGGATCCCCGGAGACGAACTCCCAGAGCCGCGACAGGTAGACGGCGGCCTTGCCGAAAGGGCCAGTGCGGTTGGGCGCGACGATGCGGACCACGGCGCTGAGCGGGATCTCCTTGGTCTGGCCATCCACGGACTTGAGGGTGATCTGCAGCTCCCCCGACTTGGCCCGGAGGCCGTCCAGGCGCGCCTGCAGCGCGTCGTAGCGCCCGCGCAGCGCCTTCTCCTCGGCGTCGAGAGCGGCCACGACGCCGGCCCCCGCCTCGCCCCGGCGTCGGAGGCGGAGCTCCTCCAGGGTGCGGTTGAGGGCGCCGACTTCGTCCTTCTCGAGGGTCCGGATCTCGTCCTGCACCGCCTTGGCTTCTGGCAGGCGGCGCAGGGCCAGGTCGAAGGCCTCGTCCCCTGAAGCGGCCGGGACGCCCTTTTCCGAAACCTGCTCGACGTAGCCGATGAAGGCGCCGTTCTCCAGGCGCTCCACGAGGACGGCCCCGGCGGGCCGCTGCTGCGCGCCGAGTTCCGCGGCCTTGATCCAGCGGAAGTCCTGCCCGTAGAGGTCCCGGTTGGCGACGCGGAACTGCACCTTCGCGGGTTCCTCCCCGAGGGCCGCCTCCTGCGCTGAGAGCTCCCCCAGCATGGGTCCTTCCGGCGTCGTCGCCTGCACCAGGGCGCGGGGCCAGAAGAAGCCCAGGCCCTTCACCGCGATGAAGCCCACCAGCCCCGTGATCATGAGCAGGGAGAGGGCCAGGGCCGCGGCGGAAAGCCAGACGAAGGCGCTGCCCCGCCGCAGGAATTCGCGGCCACGCTGGAGGGGAGAGGCGTCTGGCCGCATCAGAAGCTCTCGTAGCGCTTGCGCAGCCGCTGGCGCACCAGCTCCGCGAGGGTGTTGAGGACGAAGGTCAGGAGGAAGAGCAGGAAAGCCGCGAGGAAGAGCACCCGGTAGAGGGAGCCGTGGTGGGGCGCCTCGGGGATCTCCACGGCGATGTTGGCCGCCAGGGTGCGCATCCCGTTGAAGGGGCTCCAGTCCAGCACCGGCGTGTTGCCGGTCGCCATGAGCACGATCATGGTCTCGCCGATGGCGCGGCCCAGGCCCACCATGACCGCGGAGAAGATGCCTGGGCTGGCGGTGGGCAGCACCACCCGCCAGGCGGTCTGCCAGGGCGACGCGCCGCAGGCCAGGCTCGCGGACGTTAGGGAGCGGGGCACGGAGGAGAGGGCATCCTCGCTGAGGGTGAAGATGATCGGGATGACGGCGAAGCCCATGGCGAAGCCCACCACCAGGCTGTTGCGCTGGTCGTAGGTGATGCCTTGGGCCGCGAGCAGCCAGTGGCGGTAGTCGCCCCCCAGGAAGGCGCGCTCGAAGGCCGGGGCGGCGGCGAGGCTGAGCAACCCCGCGCCCGCGAGGAGGGGCACGGCCCAGAGGACCTCCCGTCCGGTGCCCCGGAGGTTCCGGAAGCGGCCGGGCAGGCGGGTCCAGATGGGGAAGGCCAGGACGCCGAGGCCCAGGGCCACCGCGGGGAAGACCAGGACTTCCACCGCCAGCTTCTCGAAGAGAGGCGCCATCACCAGGCCCGCGAGGAAGCCCAGCACCACGGAGGGCAGGGCGGCCATGATCTCCACCGTGGGCTTGATGGCGTTGCGTAGGCGGGGCGTGGCGAACTGGCTGGTGTAGAGGGCGCCGAAGATTGCCAGGGGCAGGGCGAAGAGCATGGCGTAGAGGGTGCCCTTCAGGGTTCCGAAGACCAGGGGGACGAGGCTGAACTTGGGTTCGAAATCGTCGGTGCCGCCGCTGCTCTGCCACACGTATTCGGGCTTGTCGTAGCCCTCGTAGTGGACCTTGCCGGCGAGGCTCTTCAGGGTGACGTCGGGATGGGCCGCCTGCAGCGTCCAGGCCTTCGTTTCCCCGGTCAGGGAGGTCGCGGTGATGAAGTCGCCCCGCGTGGAGATCGAGGCGGATGCGAACCCTTCCCCCGCGGCGGAAAAGAGCCGCGCCTCCGTCGTCAGGTGGTCCACCACCAGGCTGCGGCCGCTCCAGGCGAGGAAGCGCTTGTCCCGCAGGCTGGGCATGAAGCCTTGGACCGGGCCCGCCAGGGATTCGAAGCGGTGCAGGAGCTGGAGCTGGGGCTTTTCTCCCGTGCGGAGCAGTTGGAAGGCGGCGATGCCTCCCTTTTCGCCGCCCGCCAGGATGGAATTGCCTCCCAGGGCGAACGCCAGGGCGGTCACGGGCTCGGGAAAGGCGCCTTCGGCGGTGAGGGCGCCTGCTGGCCGTCGGCGCTCCAGAGGGCCGCACGGACGCTCTGGCCCTCGAGGTGGGGCAGAGGCTTCCAGGGGATCGCCCCCGAGCCGCCTGGCTGGGACTCGAGCCAGGCCGGACCCGCCTTCGTCAACGCCGCGATGCGGATCAGGGACGCGCCCTCCAGGCCGCCGCCCTCCATCACGCGGAAGTGGAGCACCGCGAGAGGGGCTTCGGCGGGCACCAGGGGCGCCTGCCAGGCGGGCTCGAGATCCCACGTCGCCGGATCGGCTTCCCCCGCGGGCTTCGACCACTTGAGCCGGCCCTCGTGCAGCCTGCCTTCGCGGTCCTGGACGAGCAGCTCCCCGGTGGCGCTGGGCTGGGAGGTCCAGGCCCAGGGAAGGGCGGGGCCCCCGCCGATCGGCTTCAACCGGGAACCATCGCTCAGGCGGATGAGCTGAAGGCCTTCGGCGGCCGAGACCGCGATGGCCGCCTTCCCCGATTCATCCAGCAGCAGGGACGTCCGGGACGGGACCTTCAGGCCTGCCTCAGCCGCGCTGCGGGCTCCCCGGAAGAGGGGGAAGGCCTCCTTGCCGATGAAGAAGAGCATGCCCAGCACGGCGGCGATGATGGCCAGCCCGCCGAAGGAGATGACCACGGCCATGAACCGGTCCACGCGCTTGGCGCGGCGCAGGACGGCGTCCTTCGGGGCTCGGCTGCTCATGGGCTCGGGATTCCTGTCACGGGGATTTCACGGGATTCGGGCGGATACGCGGATGCCGGCGTCCGTGCCGGCATCCGTCGAGAGGGGACTACTGGACCTTCTTGAGCTCGGAACCTTCCATGGCGGCGGTGAGGGGCAGGTAGCCGTCCTTCACGACGATCTCCTGGCCTTCCCTGCTGAGCACGAACTTGAGGAACTCCTTGGTGAGGGGATCCATGGGCTTCTTGGGGTCCTTGTTCACGTAGAGGTAGAGGTAGCGCGTCATGGGGTACTTCCCGTTCAGCGCGTTCTCATAGGTCGCGGGGAAGGCCTGGTCGTTGTAGCGGCCCTTCATGGAGAGGGGCACGGCCTTCACGCCCGAGGTCGCATAGCCGATGCCGCTGTAGCCGATGGCGCCCTTGTCCGTGGAGACGCTCTGGACCACGGAGGAGGAGCCCGGCTGCTCCTTCACCGTGTCCTTGTAGTCGCCTTTGTTCAGGGCGTGCTCCTTGAAGTAGCCGTAGGTTCCGGATGCGCTGTTGCGGCCGTACATGGAGATCGGCTTCGCCGCCCACTCGCCCTTCAGGCCCAGCTGGCCCCAGGCCTTCACGTCGGCCTTGGCGCCCCACTTCCGGGTCTTCGAGAAGATGGCGTCCACCTCCTCGATGGAGATCTCCTTGAGGGGGTTGTCCTTGTGGACGAAGACCGCCAGGGTGTCGATGGCCACGGCGATCCTGGTGGGCTTGTAGCCGTACTTCTTCTCGAACTTGTCCAGCTCCTCGCCCTTCATCTCCCGGCTCATAGGTCCTAGTTGGGAAGTTCCTTCCTGGAGGGCCGGGGGCGCCGTGGAGGAGCCCTTGCCCTCCACCTGGATCTTCACGTTCGGATACTGCTTGTTGAAGGATTCCACCCAGTAGGTCATGAGGTTGTTCAAAGTGTCGGAACCCACGGAATTGAGGTTCCCCGAGATGCCGGCCACCTTCCGGTAGGCCGAGAGCTTGGGATCCACCTTCACGTTCTGCGCCAAGGCAGGAACCACGAGGACCGCGCAGGCGGCGAGGGTGGACAGGATCCGGGTCATGCGGGGCATGGTTGCTCCTCAGGAGATGTTTCGAGGGTGGGGAAGGGCTGGAGCGCGCCCGTGCGCCCGGTGTGAATTCCTTGTGACGAAGGCCGTCCCGGTTGAGTTAAAAGCTCTCGAAACCCTTGTAAATAAAGAAAAGATGGAATATTGCCATCGTCCGGTTTTCCGGAGACAATGAGCGTGCATCCAGCGGTGCCCGGCCTCTCGGGCCAGCGCATCCTGGACGGTCCCACCGAGGCCCGTGGCCGGGCAGGACGCCCCGAACCGGAAACCTCGCTTCCCATCCCCACCATCCATCCACACATCCAGCACGCGTTCTGGCGCCCCGTCTCCGATGACGGCCCGGCGCAGGCGCGAAGCCGAACGGGAGTCCCCTTGGGCAAGAAAATGATGATGATCAACGCCACGGATCCGGAAGAGATCCGGGTGGCCACCCTGATGGACGGCGTCCTCACGGACTTCGACATCGAGTTCATCCACAACGAGAAGATCAAGGGCAACATCTACAAGGCCCGGGTCGTGCGCGTGGACCAGGCCCTGCAGGCGGCCTTCATCCACTACGGCGGGCAGAAGAACGGCTTCCTGCCCCTGGGCGAGCTGCCCCGCGACATGGTCAGCGCCGACGGGCGCCGGGGCCGCATCCAGGACATCCTGTCCCGGGACGCGGAGATCATGGTCCAGGCGGTGCGGGAGGAGCTGGGCTCCAAGGGCGCCATGATGACCGGCCAGCTCAGCCTGCCGGGCCGCTACCTGGTGCTGACCCCGGGGAACCCGGTGAACGGCATCAGCCGCAAGATCGAGAGCCGGGAGGAGCGCGAGTACTTCAAGCAGCTCATCGACGAGATGGAGATCCCGAAAGGGTTCGGCGTCATCGTGCGCACGGCCAGCATGGGCGTCACCAAGGAGGACTTCCAGCGCGACCTGGAGTTCCTGCTGGACACCTGGAAGGAGGTCCAGACGCGCTACAAGCACCGCCACGGGCCCGGCCTCGTGTGGCAGGAGGACGACGTCGTCACCCGGACGCTGCGGGACGGCTTCACCGCCGACGTGGAGGAGGTGCACATCGACGACCTGGACACCTTCCACCACGCCCAGAACTTCTTCAAGCGCACCATGCCCCAGTACCTCGGCGTGCTGAAGCACCACGTGGGCAAGAAGCCCCTCTTCACCAAGCACCAGACCGACGAGCAGATCGACCGCATCTACGCCCGCAAGGTGAACCTGCCCAGCGGCGGCGCCCTGGTGCTGGACCAGACCGAGGCCCTGGTGGCCATCGACGTGAACAGCGGCAAGACCAGCGGCGAGAACCAGGAGGACACGGCCTTCAAGACCAACATGGAGGCCGCCGAGGAGGTGGCGCGGCAGCTCCGCATGCGCGACCTCGCGGGCCTCGTGGCCATCGACTTCATCGACATGAAGCGGGAGAGCCACATCAAGGCCGTGCAGGACAGGCTCGTGGACTGCCTCAAGGAGGACAAGGCCCGCATGGAGGTGGGCAAGATCAACCGCTTCGGCGTGCTGGTCATGACCCGCCAGCGCATCCGGCCCTCCATCCACCACGTCACCCACGAGCCCTGCCCCACCTGCCAAGGGGTCGGCAAGGTCAAGAACCTCGAGGCCCTGGTGCTGAGCGTCGCCCGGCGCATCAAGTCCATGCTGAGCCGGGAAGGCAT
>JBGASS010000027.1:0-13823 GCA_044229555.1 Holophagaceae bacterium | reverse complement strand
AGGACTTCGCCCAGATGGCGAGCCTGAAGCACCCCCTGGTGGCCTGGAAGGGCAAGTGGGTGGCCCTCGATCCCGAAACCCTCAAGCAGATCACCGCCGTCATCCAGGCCAGCCGGGGCGCGGGCTTCGAAAGCATGACCAAGGGCGAGGCCCTGGCCGCCGCCCTCACCGGCACCGCCCGCATCCCGGGCGTCAGCGAGGCCATCGAGGTGGAGGTGGCCGGCGACTTCGGCGCCGCCCTCGACGACCTGCGCACCCTGCCCGACAAGCCCATCCGCCAGCCGGAGAACTTCAAGGGCCAGCTCCGCCCCTACCAGCTTCGCGGCCTCGCCTGGCTGGAGGGCCTGGCGCGCCTGGGCCTGGGCGGCATCCTCGCCGACGACATGGGCCTGGGCAAAACGATCCAGGTCATTGCGCTGCTGCTCCACCGCCAACTGCAGGACCCCAAGCACGGCGCGCCCACCCTGCTGGTCTGCCCGACGTCCCTGCTGGGCAACTGGGAGCGGGAGCTGGAGAAGTTCTCGCCGACCCTGCCGGTCTTCGTGCACCACGGCAACAACCGGGACGAGCTGCCAAAGACCTTCAAGCCCCACACCATCGTCCTCACCACCTACGGCGTGATCCGCCGGGAGGACGAGGTCTTCGGCGCCCGGGCCTGGGGCCTGGTGGTGGTGGACGAGGCCCAGGCCATCAAGAACCCCGGCAGCATCCAGGCGAAGGCCGTGCGGCGCCTGCGGGGCCACGCCAAGCTGGCGCTGACGGGCACGCCCATCGAGAACCGGCTGAAGGAGCTGTGGAGCATCCTGGCCTTCACCCTCCCGGGCTACTTCGGCAGCGAGTCGAGCTTCCAGGAGCGCTTTGCCACCCCCATCGAGAAGTACCGGGATCCCGACGCCGCCGCCGAGCTGCGCCAGCGGGTGGGCCCCTTCATCCTGCGCCGCCTCAAGACCGACCGCAGCATCATCCAGGACCTGCCGGACAAGCAGGAGATGAAGGTCTTCACCACCCTCACCCGGGAGCAGGCCCTGCTCTACCAGGCCCGCGTGGAGCAGATGGAGCAGGACCTGGACGCCGCGAAGTCCGGCATCGAGCGCCGGGGCCGCATCCTGGCCCTGCTCACCCACCTCAAGCAGATCTGCAACCATCCCTCCCAGTTCCTCAAGGCGCGCGGCCCCTACGGCGGGCGCAGCGGCAAGCTGGACCGCATGTCGGAAATGCTGGAGGAGATCATCGAGAACGGCGAGAAGGCCCTGGTCTTCACCCAGTTCAAGGAAATGGGCGACCGGCTGCAGGTGCATTTCCAGGAGCGCCTGGGCTTCGAGCCGCCCTTCCTGCACGGCGGCACCACGCGCCTCCAGCGGGACGAGCTGGTGCGGGGCTTCCAGGAGGATCCGGCCTTCCCGCCGGTCTTCCTGTTGTCCCTCAAGGCCGGCGGCGTGGGCCTCAACCTCACGGCGGCCACCCACGTCTTCCACTTCGACCGCTGGTGGAACCCCGCCGTCGAGGACCAGGCCACGGACCGCACCTACCGCATCGGCCAGACGAAGAACGTGCAGGTCCACAAGCTCATCACCATCGGCACCCTGGAGGAGAAGATCGACGCCCTCCTGGAATCGAAGCGCGACCTCGCGGACCGCGTGGTGGGCAGCGGCGAGGGCTGGCTCACGGAGCTGGACGACGAGGCCCTGCGGACCTCCTGGAACCCGACGCGGAATGGGTGGAGGGCGAAGGCGTGACCTCACCACCCTTCTCCCCAGGCCCGGGCGGCCCTGGGCGAAGCCGGCCGCGAGGCCGACGAAGAGGATGGGACGTAATGTGGCCGCCCTGCCCGACCGGCCGTCGCCGCCCGCGCCGCGCGGGTCGCCGCGCCCAGGAAGCCCCGTCCGGCCCCGAAGAGAAAGGCGGACGGCGAGAGCGCCTCTTGCTTCGCGTCAGATCGAACCGCGCACGAGCGCCTGCGCGGAGCTCCCCGCTTCGCGCAGGACGTCCAGTCCTGCGCTTCGCGACCCGCATCCACGCGAGGGGGGTGATCGGATGATGATGTCCGGCCACCGCTTTGGCACCACCTGGTGGGGCAGGCTCTGGATCAAGGGCCTGGAGCAGCTCGGGGACGACTACGAGAACCGCCTGCCCCGGGGCCTCAAGTACGCCGAGGAGGGCGCGGTCTCCCACTTCACCGTGAGCCCGGGCCAGATCGAGGCCCGCGTCCACGGCCGCAAGACCTACACGGTGACCCTGGGCCTGCCAGCCCTCACCCAGGCCCAGTGGGACAAGGCCCTGGCCCGCATCGCCCAGGAGAGCCGCTTCGCCGCCTCCCTGCTGGCGGGCGAGATGCCCCAGGGCCTGGACGAGACCTTCCGGGAAGCCGGCGCCAGCCTCTACGCCCGGGTGCCCAAGGAGCTGCAGACCCACTGCGACTGTCCCGACTGGGCCAACCCCTGCAAGCACGTGGCCGCGGTCTGCTACGTCATGGCGGAGGCCCTGGACCGGGATCCCTGGCTGCTCTTCGACCTCCGCGGGAAGACCAAGGAAGAGGTGCTGGCGGCCCTCCAGGCCCACTTGGGCGAGGAGGCTCCGGAGCCCGCGCCCAAGAAACGGGGCCGGCCCAAGAAGGTGGTCACCCTGGCGGGCCTCCTGGTGCGCAAGGTGCCGGAGGCCGAGCCCTGGCACGCCCTTGATGAGGCGGCCTACGACGTCCTGCGGGCGCCCCTGCCTTCCTTCGCCATTCCAAGGGCCATCCCCAGCGATCCCTCCGTCTTCACCCAGCTGGGACCCCTGCCCCACGCCCGCATCGAGGCCAGCCTCTGCCTCGCCGCCCTGCTGCATCGCTGCGCCCAGTGGACCATCGTGCAGATCGAGGAGGGCGGCAGCCTCGAGGAGCAGGCGGCCCATGCCGGAGAGGCCGCCCCGGAGGCCGTGCCCGCCTCGCCCTTCGATTCCCCCCTGCCGCCCCTGCCCGCCAAGCCGCCCAAGGCCTGGCGGAACAAGAAGCGGCGGTGGAAGTAGGATTGCAGTTCTTCGCCCGGAGTCCGCCATGCAGACCATCGCCACGCCGAACGCCCCCTCCGCCATCGGCCCCTACAGCCAGGGCCGGATCGTCGGCAACCTCCTCTTCACCGCCGGGCAGATCGCCCTGGTGCCGGAGACCATGGAATTCCTGGACGGCAGCATCGAGGCGCAGACGGACCGTGTGCTGAAAAACCTGGACGCGGTGCTCGCCGCCGCGGGCACGGACTGGAGCCGCGTGGTGAAGACCACGGTCTTCCTCGCCGACATGGCCGACTTCGCCGCCTTCAACGCCGCCTACGCCGCCCACCTCGGGGACGCCAAGCCGGCGCGGAGCACGGTGCAGGCGGCGGGGCTGCCGAAGGGCGGGAAGGTGGAGATCGAACTCATCGCAGAGGTCGGTTAAAGCGGCTTCGCCGACCACCCCCCGATCGGACGCCACATCTAGTGGCGTCCTCCCGCTCCTCGCTCCGCTCGGTCGCGGAGGGGGCCCCGTGGGCGGGAAGGTGGAGATCGAACTCATCGCAGAGGTCGGCTGAGGGATCACCCCTTCAGCCGTTTGAGGTCCTCCTTCGGCTGCTTCATGGAGGGCTTGAGCTTGAGGGCGGCTTCCATCTCCGCAATTGCCTCGGCCTTCCGCCCCTGCTTTTCCAGCACCTGGCCCAGCCGCCAGTGGGCGGCGGCGTGGTCCGGGGCGCCGCCTTCGGGTTCGCGGGACAGGTAGCGGCGCAGCAGGGCTTCGGCCCGGGGCAGGTCCTTGGCCTCGGACAGGAGGGTGCGCGCGACGGCGTAGAGGGGATAGGCGTTCTCCGGAACCGCCTTTTCGGCGGCGGCGAGGGCGGCCTCCATCTCGGGGAAGCGGGCTTGGACGGCGAGGACGGCGGCGAGGAGGGCGTGGCCCGAGGCGCGGCCGGGCTCGAGGGCCACCGCCCGCCGGGCGAGCTGGAGGGCCTCCTCCAGGCGCTTGGGCTCCTGGGACGCATAGTGGTTGGCGAGGCTGAGGAGGGCCACCGCGGAAGCGCCGGGCTGCGAGGCCGCCTGCTTCAGGAAGGCTTCGGAGGCCGCGGCCTTCTTCTCCTTCGCCGCCAGGTCCGCCTGCATGAGCAGCCCGCGCACCGCATCGAAGCCGGTGATCTGCACCGCGAGGGCGCGGGCCTTGTCCTTGTCGCCCCCCGCGATCCCCGGCGCCATCCAGTAGAACTGCAGCATCATGCTGGCCGTGTCGGCGTCCTTCGGATTGAGGGCCAGGGCCTTCTCGCCGGCCTGCTTCATCTCCCGCGCGTAGGAGAGCTGGCTCAGCAGGCTGGCGGCCTGGGCCTTCTGGCCCGCGGCGCCCGCCAACTGGGCCTGGATCGCCGCGTCCTCGGGACGGGCCTTGGCGGCCTTGACGATGAGGTCATAGGCCCCGTCGATATCCCCGAAGGCCTGCTTCACCTGGGACATCCAGAGCAGGGCGTTGGGGTCCTCGGGGCTCTTCTGCAGCCAGGGCTGCACCCGCGACCGCACCTGCTTCCAGCGGCCGGCCTCCCGCAGGGTTTCCAGGGAGGGGTCGGCGGCGGCGAGGATCGCGGCGGCACACAGCAGGGCGGGAACGCGAAGGGACATGGGGTCTCCGAAGGGTGGATCTGGCGTGAAGCAGGCATCGTGCCTGGCGGACTCAGGCCCGCCGTAGCCGCCCTGCGGCTACGCGGGGGCCAGGGGCTCCGTTGAGCCGAGGCATCCCGCCACGGGCCGGCCCGCCGGCGCCGCACGCTGCCGCACCGCCTCAGTCCTCTTCGCTTTCCCCGATGTCCGGATCGATCCGGCTCCAGCGCTGCTCCGCCTGGAAGGCGGGATGCTCGAGCTGCTTGAGGAAGGCCTGCATCCGGCCGCCCCACTTGGCTTCCGAGGCCCGTCCGGCCTCGACGAAGGGCAGCAGCTGGGCCGGGGCCTCTTCCAGGCTCAGCTGGGTGAGGATGAGGGCCTGCTGGAAGCTTTCCCCCACGGGGGTGAGGGCGACCACCAGCTCCTCGAGGACCTCCCAGAGGGCGTCGGGGCAGGTGTCCTCGGGCAGGGCCTCCAGGGTCTCCACGCACTTGGTGCGGGCGCCGATGAGCTTGATGTGCAGCTTCTCGAAGTCGCGCTGGGGCGCGCCGACGGCCAGGGCGTGGGCCGCGTCCTCCAGGAGGGGATGCAGCTTGTTGAAGAGGAGGGAGAGGGCGGTCTCCGCGGGGCCCAGGGTTTCGTGCTTGGTGGCTGTATCGCCTATCCTGGGGGGACGGGCGGGACCCCGGGCCGTGTTCTCCTGGGTGCCGGCCCGCTGAACCCACGGGGCGCCGCTCCGTACCTTTCTTGACACTCAACCCGAGAACACGCCCATGAACCGCCTTCGATCCCTGTTGCTGGCCGCCGGTGCCCTCGCGCTGGCGGGTTGCGTGAAACCCGTCACTCGCGCGGGTTTCCACCCCCCGAGCGGGGAAGCCCGGGACCTGGCGGCCCTCGACGGCGAGATGCGGCGGCTCATGGCGGCGGCCCAGGTCACCGGGCTGGCCTGGGCGCTGATCGTGGACGGCCGGGTGGTCCACCAGGGGGCCCACGGCTTCGCGGACGCGGCGTCGCGGAAGCCCTTGCGCACGGACAGCGTCATGTACGGCGCCTCCCTCACCAAGGCCGCCTTCGCCCACCTGGTGCTGCAGCTGGTGGACGAGGGCGTGCTGGCCCTGGACGCGCCCATCACCGGGCTGCTCCAGAAGCCTCTCCCGGAGTACGCGGACTTCGCGGACCTGACCGGGGATCCGCGCTGGCGGCGCTTCACACCCCGCATGCTCCTGTCCCACAGCTCGGGCCTGCTCAATTGGCGCTGGATCAACGACGACCAGAAGCTGGACATCAAGTTCGAGCCCGGATCCCGGTACGTCTATTCCGGCGAGGGCATCCAGGTCCTGCAGCTCATCGTGGAGGAGCGCACCGGAGCCAACCTCCGGGACCTCATGCAGCGCCGGGTCTTCGACCGCTTCGGCATGGCGGACACCAGCATGGTCTGGCGCCCGGACTTCGAGGGGCGGACCGCCAACGGCCACGACGCGGCCGGCGCGGTGCTGGGACACGCCCGGCGCGGGCGGCCCCGGGCGGCGGGATCCATGGACACCACCCTCGCGGACTACGCCAAGTTCATGGCGGGCGTCCTGCGGGGCGAGGGCCTTTCCAGGGCCTCCGCGCGGGAGATGCTCGGCCCCCAGATCGCCATCGTGTCGCCCCAGCAGTTCCCCAGCCACTGGCCCGGGGAAACGGCGGTGAACCGCGGCATCCGGCTCTCCTACGGCCTGGGCTGGGGAGTCTATGATTCGCCGGCGGGCCCGGCCTTCTTCAAGGAGGGCCACGACGAGGGCACCAACAACCTCGCCCTGGGCTTCCTGAAGTCCCGCAGCGGCATCGTGCTGCTCTCCAACAGCGGCAACGCCGAGCGCATGTTCCTCCCGGCGGTGGAGGCGGCCTTCGGAAAGACCTGCCTGCCCTGGTTCTGGATGGGCTACATCCCCTACACGAAGCCCGGGCTGGCGGACGCGAAGGTCCGTGAGCACCCGGTCGGGCCCTGCGGAGAGTAGGGCGCCTACGCCTTCGCCACGGCTTCCTTCCAGCGGATCCGCGCCGCGGCGACGGCCGCCGGGTCCTCCTCGGGCCAGAAGGTCCGGTCCAGCGGGTAGGCGCGGCGCAGGTCGTCGAGGGTCCACAGGCCGACGCCCAGGCCCGCCAGCATGGCGGCGCCCAGGGCGGTGGTCTCCAGCATGGAGGGCCGGTGCAGGGGAATGCCCAGCAGGTCCGCCTGCATCTGGAGGAGCAGGTCGTTGGAGGCCGCGCCGCCGTCCACGCGCAACTCCTTCAGGGGTTCGCCCAGGTCCGCCGCCATGGCCTCGAGGATGTCCGCCTGGCTGTGGGCGATGCCTTCCAGGGCGGCGCGGGCGAGGTGGGCCTTGGTGGTGCCGCGGGTGAGGCCGAGGATGGCGCCCCGCGCCTCCGGCCGCCAATGGGGCGCCCCCAGGCCAGCGTGGGCGGGCACCACGGTGACGCCGCCGCTGTCGGGCACGCTGCGGGCGAGGGCCTCGATGTCGGGCGCGGCGTCGAAGAGGCCGAGGCCGTCCCGCAGCCACTGGACCAGGGCGCCCGCCACGAAGGCGCCGCCCTCCAGGGCGAAGCAGCGCTGGCCCCCCAGCTCCCAGGCCTGGGTGGTGAGGAGTCCGGCGGAGCTGGGCACAGGGTGCGGGCCCGTGTTCATCAGCACGAAACTGCCGGTGCCGTAGGTGAGCTTGGCCTGGCCCGCGTCGAAGCAGCCCTGCCCGAAGAGGGCCGCCTGCTGGTCTCCGGCGATGCCGGCGATGGGCAGGCGGTGGGGCAGCTCGGGGAGGCCCTGGACGTGGGCGCAGATCCGCGCGCTGGGGACGAGGCGGGGCAGCTTCACGTTCGCGACGCCGAAGCGCGCCGCCAGGTCCGGCGACCAGTCCCCGGCCTCCAGGTCGAAGAGCTGGGTGCGGCTGGCGTTGCTGGGATCGGTGACGTAGGCGCCGCTGAGGCGGTGGATCAGGAAGGTGTCCACGGTGCCGAAGGCCAGCTCCCGGGTGGGCAGGCGGTCCCGGAGCCAGCGGAGCTTGGTGGCGCTGAAGTAGGGGTCCAGGGGCAGGCCCGTGGCGGCGCGGATGGCGGGCTCCTGGTCCTTCAGGGCGGCGCAAAGCCCGGCGGTGCGCCGGTCCTGCCACACGATGGCCCGGTAGAGGGGCTCCATGGTGCGGGCGTCGAAGGCCAGGGTGGTCTCCCGCTGGTTGGTCAGGCCCACCGCCGCCAGGCGGGCGGGATCCACGCCGGCCAGGGCCTCCGCCAAGGCTTCGCGCACGGAGGTCCAGATCTCGAAGGGCTCGTGCTCCACCCAGCCCGGCTCGGGGAAGTACTGGAGGAAGGCGGCGTAGCCGCGGCCCTGCACCTTCAGGTCCCGGTCCACCACCAGGGCGGTGGTGCCCGTCGTGCCCTGGTCGAGGGCGAGGATCAGATCCTTCATGGGGCGCCTTGGATGCTCACCAGGAGCTTAGCTCCTCAGGGCATCCCGAAGGTCTTGACCCCCGGCGTCCCCTTCGGCGGCGGCTGGTCGCTGATCTGCAGGCGCCCGTTGGCGTCGCGCCACTGGTAGATGGGGTTCGGGGTGCGGACCTCGACGCCCGCCCCGCTGGACGCGGCCGGGGCCGCGCCTTCGCCCTCCGCCGGGACGGCCGCGGAGGCCAGCTGGGTCGCGCCCTCCTTCAGGGGCTTCTCCTCCACCACGAAGCCGCCGCGGCCCTTCTTCAGGAGGTCCATGGCGCCGGCGGCCTTGGGGTCCGCCTGCACCAGCTTGCGCTGCCAGAGGTCCATGACCTTGGGCACGTAGCCCCGGGTCTCCCGGTAGGGCGGGACGCCGCCGTACTTGTCCACGGCGCGTTCGCCGGCGTTGTAGGCGGCGATGACCTTGGTGGCGTCCCCGGCGAAGTAGTCCATGAGCCACTTCAGGTACTTGGTGCCGCCCATGATGTTCTGGCGGGGGTCGAAGGGATCCGTCACGCCGAAGCGCAGGGCCGTGGCGGGCATGAGCTGCATGAGCCCCAGGGCGCCGACGCGGGACCGCGCCTTGTCGTAGAAGGCGCTTTCCGCCTGGATGATGGCCCGGGCGAGAAAGGGATCCACGCCGTTCATCGCGGCGATCTCGTCCACCAGGGCCAGCAGCTCGGGGCTGCGCAGCACCCGCGCCATCTCGACCCGCGAGATGCCCAGGCGGATGTGGCCCACGCCCACGTGCTTGAGGATGAGGCCCTGGCTCTTGGCGTAGCTGGGCGGCAGGTTGTTGATGACGATGCGCCCCTGGGCGTCCGTGTAGGTGTAGACGTAGGCCATGGAGTAGGCGCCGCCCATGCCGCCCAGGGCGGGGGAGGTGGAGGCCCGGCGTGTGCGCCCCGGTCCGGCGGCAGCGCCGTTCCCCGCCCCCAGGGCGGCGGCGACGCCGGCGGCGAGGATCGCGGTGCGGGTGGCGAGACTGCGGGCGGGACGGATCATGGACTCCCAGTATGGTCCTTAGCGAATCACGGGCCAAGGACGGGGCCCCCTCCGCGAGCTCAGGCCGTAGCCCGTTGCGAGCGGGAGGACAGGACTAGATGTCCTGTCCGATCGGGGGGTAGTGATTCCACACGTAGTTACAGGCCTTGCAGGAAGGCCTCGACGTCCTCCCAGTCCCGGGTGAGGGGAAAGGGTGGCAGCGCGGCCCGCACCTGCGCGGCGTAGCGCTTTCCGAAGCGGTCCTCCGTGGGCAGCATGAGGCGCGGGTCCAGGATCGCCACCACGCCCTTGTCCGTGGTGGTGCGGATGAGGCGGCCGAGGCCCTGCTTCAGCTTGAGGGTCATGGCGGGCACCTGGATGCCGATGAAGCCCAGCCCCTGGCGCTGGGCGTCGGCTTCGCGGATGCGGGCCTGCAGCACGGGATCGTCCGGGGGCGCGAAGGGCAGGGCGGTGACGATCACGAGGGAGAGCGCCTCCCCGGGCAGGTCCACCCCCTGCCAGAAGCTGGCGAGGCCCAGGAGCGCCGCGTTGGGCGTGGTGCGAAAGCGCTCCAGCAGGGCGTGGCGGCTGTGGCCGTCCCCCTGGGTGAAGAAGGTGATCCCCGGGCAGGCCGAGGCCAGGCGCGGCTTGAAGTGGGCCAGCATCTTCCGGCTCGTGAAGAGGATCAGGGCCCGCCCCCGGGAGGCCTTCAGCAGGCGCTCCATGGCGTCGAGGCTGCCTTCGATCCAGGCGGGCTCCCCCACGCCGTCGCGGCCCGGCTTGCGTTCCGGCAGCCCCGGCGGCACGAAGAGCAGGCCCTGGGTCCCGAAGTCGAAGGGGCTCTCCACCAGTTCGGCGCGCTCGCCCTCCTCCGCGCTGAGGCCCAGGCGCAGGCGCAGGCCGTTGAAGCCCCGTCCGTCCCGCAGCGTGGCGGAGGTGAGGATCAGCGTCTCGAAGCCCCGCCGCAGGTGCTGGTGGAAGAAGGGCCGCACGTCCACGGGATTGGCCTTGAAGAGCACGGTGTGCGGCCCTTCCCGGTCCAGCGTGCTGACCCAGCCCTCGGGCTGGGCGAAGATCTGCTCCATGCGCGAAAACGCGAGGGCGATGCGTTCCCCGTGCTTGCGCCAGACGAGGGCGGATGGATCCGCCTCCGCCCGCGACGAGGCGAGGCGCCGGACCTCCTTGAGGGCGTCCTGGCCCGCATCGACCCAGTCGCCCACGGCGTCGGCGAGGGCGCTTAGGGGCAGGCGCGGATCATCGAAGCCGAAGACCGAGGCCTCCAGGGGGACGAGGCCGAGGAGTCCATTCCATGCGGCCTCCCAAGGGGGCAGCAGGCCGTCCAGCAGGGCCGCGCCGGGATCCTTCGCCGCCTCGTCGCGCAGATCCCGGAAGAGGAGGGCCATGGCGCGGCTGGTCCAGATCTCGGCGCAGCTGTCCGTGAGCTGCTCCTCGATGTCGTGGGCCTCGTCGAGGATGAGCACGGGAGCGTCCGGCAGGACGGAGCCGAAGGCGCTTTCGCGCAGCACCCGGTCCGCCAGGAGCAGGGCGTGGTTCACCACCACCAGGTCCGCCTCGAGGATCTCCTGGCGCAGCCTGGTCAGGAAGCAGTCCTCGAAATGGGCGCACTGCTTGCCCGTGCAGCGCTCGGCCCGCGCGTTCACCTTGTCCCAGAGTTCCGATTCGCCTTCGCCGTGGCGCGCGAGCTCTTCGCGGTCCCCATGCTCCGTGTCCTTCGCCCAGGCCGGCAGGGCCATCCAGAGGCCGTGGTCGGGAAGGGAGAGTTCGCTGGGCGGCGAAGCCTCCATGGCCTCCCACGCGGCCTTGCACAGGTAGTTGGCGCGGCCCTTGGCCAGCACGCATTTCAGCTCCCGGCCCAGGATGCCCATGGCCCGGGGCGCGTCCTCCTCCAGCAGCTGGCGCTGGAGCTGCTTCGTGCGCGTCGCCACGATGACGGGCCGGGCCTTCGCCGCCAGGGCCGGCACTAGGTAGCCCAGGGACTTGCCGGTGCCGGTGCCTGCCTCGATGGCCTGGATGACCGCATCGGGCCGCGTTTCCGGATCCGAGCCGGCCTCCTTCCAGGCCTGTTTGCGCTCAGCGCCCTCGAGGATCGCGTCGAGCACGAGGGCCGCCATGCGGGCCTGGCCGGGCCGCGCCTCCGCGCCGGGGAAGCAGGAGAAGATCCGTCCCGTCTCCGGGGCGAAGTAGGCGTCCATGGGGTGCGGCATTGGTTCAGTGTCGCAGCCCGGGGGAGTCAGGGGATCTGGTACACCGTCAATTCGTCCTTGATCCCCTTCAGCGCCGCGCGCTGGGCCACGGGCACAAGGCCGCGGTCCTCCAGCAGGCGCGCCGCCTTCGCGCTCGACACCACCGGCTCGGTGGTGAAGATGGCGCGGTCCATGGCCAGGCCCTGGACCCGGGCGGCGATGTTCACGGTCTGCCCGAAGTAGTCGAGGCGCTCGTTCAGCGTCACGGCGAGGCAGGGGCCTTCGTGGAGGCCGATCTTCACGAGGAGGTCCTCCGAACCCCGCGCGCCGTTCAGGTCCGCCATGGCCTCCCGCATGCGCAGCGCGGCGCCGAGGCCCCGCTCCGGCGTGGGGAAGGTGGCCATGACCGCGTCGCCGATGGTCTTCACCACGGCGCCGGACTGGGCGGCGACGACCTCGTTCAGGACGCGGAAGTGGTCCCTGACGAGGTCGTAGGCGGCGAGGTCGCCGACCCGCTCGTAGAGTTCCGTCGAGCCCTTCAGGTCCGTGAAGAGGACGGTGAGGCTGGTGATCTTGAGGCGCTGGTTCATGTCCAGCGTCTCCGTGCGGTAGAGGTCCCGGAAGCTCTGGGTGCTGAGGAGGTCCCGCGCGGTGAGGAAGCGCCGGCGCTTCCCCAGCATCTCGTGCATGGCGTCGTTGGCGCGGTAGAGCCCCGGCAGCACCCGGCGCCCGGTGCGGTTCTCCAGGGTGAGGCGCAGGGGGCCGGGCCGCAGCTCCCGCGTCCCCGTGGGCGCGTGGCTCTCGCTGAACACGACGGAAAGCTCCTGGCGCTCCCGGGTGGGCTCGCCCTTGCAGTCGAGGAAGAAGGCCGTGTGGGTGACCGCGTCGAAGAGGATCACGAACTCGGCGGGGAGCTGGACGTTGAGGATGCACTTCCCGCCCGGAGGGATCTCCTCCGACTCGAGGGAGACCGCCGCCTTGACGGCCTCGAAGCCTTCGCCCTCGGGCAGCGCGACGCCGCTGTTCCAGAAGATCTGCCGCTGGTATTCCCAGAATGGCAGCTCGTCCGGCGCGTGGGCGGCGATGCGGCGCAGGCCCTGGTTCACCGTGAAGCTCACCTCCACCATCTCGTCCAGGGTGGGCTGGTAGCCCGACGCGCAGAGGGCGCAGTAGTAGGTCTCCTTGTCCACCAGGCGGAGGTTGGCGGCGGCGTCCAGCACGCCGCCGCAGCCCGGGCAGAGGAGGTTCCAGGACATGTCGAAGAGGCCCAGGCGCGAGGCGTGGACGAAGGCGTCCAGGACCTCGTGCTCCGGCAGGCCGGCGCGGGCGGCGAAGTCGAAGACGTTGATGCGGCAGAGCTCCGCGTCCGCCCCCTCGCGCACGTGGGCCTCCACCGCGTCCACGGCCCGGCCGCCGACGTTCTGCCGGAGCTGGGAGAAGCGGGAGGCGAGATCGGCCACGGGAGGAGTCTACGCTGCGGGACCCTGGGGGACGGCCGGAGAGCTTCGGACCGCTGTCATGCGCGCTCGGCCAGCGGCCCCGTCCCTTCGGCCAGGGCGCGGGGCGGTTGGAATAGACCGCGACGACCGCGGCGCACCGTGGCTATCTTCTTAGGGCCTCACCCCACCCCTTCCGAACTTTCCCGGTACGTTTTCACCCATGCCCAACCTCACGACGCGCGCGCGCCTCATCCTGGCGGGCGCGGCCCTGCTCCTTCTCGGCGGAGGCGCCGCCTGGTGGCGGCTCTCCCGGCAGCTGCGGCAGGCCCTGGACGCCCCGACCCGGAAGACCCAGCCCCTCACCTTCCACCCCCTGCCTGCGCCGGCCCTGAAGCCTGAACGCTGGGGCGGCGCCGAGGTGGCGGGGGTCGGCCTGTCCGCGGAGGGCCTCGTCACCGCCGGCGCCTTCGGCGTCCTGGACGGCGGCGGGGAGCTGGGCGGCGGCCTGCCGACCCTGAACGCTTCGGCCCTCGCCCTCTGGCGGGGCCGGCCCATGGTGGCCCTCGCCGCCGGCGGGCTCTTCCTGCGGCGGGACCGGGTCTGGGAGGAGCTGCGCTCGGGCTTCGGCACCCTCCACGTGCGGGACCTCCGGGAGACCCCCGGCGGCGAACTGCTCATCGGCGCACGGGAAGGCCTCTACCGCGCCGCCTGGGGCGCCAACGTGCTGGAGTGCCTCGACACCGCGCCGGTCCGCGCCCTCGCGGAAGGCCCCGGCGGCCTGCGCTACGCCGGCGGCGAGCAGGGCATGCGGCGCCTGGACGGCGGCCGCTCCCTTCCGGTGGCGACGCCGGATCCCTGGGTGGATGGCGTGGCCGTCCTGGACCGGGAACTCGTCGTGCTCACCCCCCGCGGCCTGGCCCGGGGTCCCCTCGAAGGTCCCCTCCTCCCCGTCGCCGGTGCAGAGGAGGCCAGGGCCTTCGCGGTGGTTGGCTCGCAGGTCTTCGCCGTGGCCGAAGGCCGCCTGCTGCGCTTCGAAGCGTCGGGCCGGCCGGCGGAGGAGCTGCTGCCGGCGCCGGCGCGGAAAGTCTTTTCCGCCGCCGGCGTGCTCTTCGCGGATACGGAGGGGGGCCTCTACCGCCGCGGCCCC